>DASZXC010000015.1 GCA_035546035.1 Candidatus Paceibacterota bacterium | reverse complement strand
GGGAAGATCCGCAGGATATGTCCCACGCTCCTACTGAGAAGAAAGAGCCCAACCAGGCGTCAGAGCCAACGCTACCGTCTGTCACGATCCGTGCTGCTGCACGGCTCGCGCCAGCCGGCAGCGTGGCTCACCTTTAACGTTCGGCAGAAAACAAATGAGCCAGACAACGAAGACTAACCTACAAGCGCTCCTTCTCGCTGCTATGTGCAGTTTTTTCACTTACGTCATCGCGCAGGAGTTTCACGATGTTGATCTAGCAGAGGAGTCGATGAAGACGGCGAGTGCTCAAGCCGATGTTAGCTACACACGCCTTCACTTCCTACGAGTTAGGGAGTTTGAGAAGCGCTGGGCTCGAGAGTGGGCGTCACCGCAGCCCTAGCGATGAGAAGATGCTCTCAGTTGCTTCACGGAAAGATACGCTTTTGAGCCCGAGCCTATTCCTGCGACGTCTGTGTTGGCCGAACCAGTCGCTAGAGCCAACGTCACCGTCTGTCACGAGTCGTGCTGACGCACGCCTCGCGCCAGCCGCTGCCGTGGCTCATCTGTGACGTTCGGCAAAGAATCGCGACATGACGCTCGGCAAGAAGATCGTTGTTGCGCTTGGCGTCTGTGCGCTCGCGTGGCTAGGCTGGGCGATCCGGAAGGGCGACAGGCTACACGACGCATTCGCGATCGTCGCGAAAGGAGATACTGAAGCGAGAGTGCTGGAGCTCTTTGGCACTCCGAAGAGAGTCACCGGACTACCCGATACGGTTGCATGGGGCACTGAAGATTCGATTCGAAAGAATAGCGGAGATTGCACTCGCGAGTTTTGGTATGAGGCGCCGATCAATTTGGACGGCGGTGCTTGGACCGTTGGCTTTGATAGGCAAGGAAGAGTCGTGTCGAAATACCGCTATTCATCGCCCTGACCACTCATGAAGAAAGCGCCGAACCAGTCGCCAGAGCCAACGCCACCGTCTGTCACGAGTCGTGCTGACGCACGCCTCGCGCCAGCCGGCGCCGCGGCTCATCTTTAACGTTGGGCAAAACAAAGATGATTTCCGCGATGGCGATGTCTGAAGGTGTGGCGACGAATAAGCAGAAGCAGTTTCGCGTTAGCGGTTGTATTGTTGGCGGCTCGGTCGTGTTGGAGTGTTCGTTGGTTCTAAAGAAAAGCGCGAAGCGTAGGTTCGACGACCCAAGCAAAGCGTAGCTCCTGAGAAGAAAGAATTCCGATGCGCAGTCTCTTTCCGAAAAGCAGGACGTCCGAGGTTGTCGCACGCGTTGGTCGGTCTTTGCTACCGTCCGTGTTCAAACCCCGAGCCCCAGAGCCCAACCAGCCGCCAGAGCCAACGGCGCTGCGCGCCGTGGCTCATCTTTGACGTTGGGCGAAAGATGCGTTCTCTACGATTATTCGTCCCTGTTCTGGTCGTGTTTACACTTGTCGGATGCGCATCATCTTCGCGATGGAGCAGACCACCGAGGACGCTTGCGGGCAGTGATCCCATTCAGTTACCGCCGCCTGCCGGCAGCTCCGTTGCGGTGCTTGCGTTGTCGCAATCTACCGTAGCCGCTGCACACGAGTTCACAGATAAGAGAGGATGGATTACACGCGAAGCCCGCTTCACTGCCGGTGTGATGTCGCTGATCTTAGTGGTCGTGCGCAGTTCGCGATTCGATCCGCTCGAACCTACATACGAAAAGTTCGCAGATTTACGGCGTGCGGCGGCATCATGTCCGAACGCAAATGGCCCGACGTTTCATTTCTATCTCTACGCTTTCTCTATCGACGAAGGCGCTTATGTGAATGTCGATCACTCATCGTATGAAGCACTTCCTGCGAATCAGCCCAACAAGGCGCTAGAGCCAACGCCCACGTCTGTCACGGATCGTGCTGCGCACGCTCCGCGCCAGCCGTGAGCGTGGCTCATCTTTGACGTTAGGCAAGGAACGATGAAATCCGACGTCGTCAGCTGTGTGGTTATCGTCGCCGCGATCACGGCATTCGTCGTCGGATTCATTGTTTGGAAGAAAGCGGCACCCAAAAGCCGAAGGCCTGAGCAGATTATCTTTCTGTCGGTTTCTGCCCTCGGAGCGGTGAGCTTTGTTTGGTTTGCCATCAATGCCTACTTGGTTTGGCGCGATACCGGCATCAATACGATGCGTGGTGACTATCTTCGATTCGCACAGGTCGCAGGCCTTACTGTGCTGTTCGGCGTCGCATTCTGGGCATCGAGAGCTAAAGAAAAAGAGGAGCGATCTGCCTCACTTGTTTCTGATGACGAAGAGAAAAAAGCCTAACCAGACGCCAGAGCCAACGCCACCGCTTGTCACGATCCGTGCTGGCGCACGGCTCGCGCCAAGCGGCGTCGTGGCTCATCTTTAACGTTGGGCAAAGAAAGGTTTCCATGAATTCGATTATCACACCGCAAATTCAAGCAAGAGAAGAGGCGCGTCGTCTCATCGAGCGCGAAGTGTGCAGTCGCTACGAACAAGAAAGAAAGCGCGCAG
>DASZXC010000014.1 GCA_035546035.1 Candidatus Paceibacterota bacterium | reverse complement strand
GTAATCCGAAGAGGTAGTGGACCATCGAGGGATAGTGGAATCCCAATACGATGCGGACGTAGTAGACCAGAAGTTGTTAACTGATTTGTAGTAGTCAGTGGACGTTGTAGACCAGAGCTGTGCGATAGTCGGGTAGTCAATGCCTGGAATCGCCCCGATGACATTCCCCTGTCCATCGGTCTTCAAAAGCGCGCCCGTAACCGAAGTAATAGCAAGGTTCGTCGTCGTCGCTTGAGGCACCTTCAGATTGCCGCTTGCGGTGACGATCGTAGAGAGAGCACCCGACGAATTATATATATCGAGAAT
Source organism: Candidatus Paceibacterota bacterium (assembly GCA_035546035.1). Lineage (NCBI taxonomy): Bacteria > Bacillati > Minisyncoccota > Minisyncoccota bacterium. The sequence continues at coordinate 65,754 of DASZXC010000014.1, read as the reverse complement.
GTTAGCGGTCTGTCCGAGCGCCGCGGCAAGAGCGAGCGTCGTTGTGCCCGTGCTGCCCGAAAGGACGGAGAGCTTCGCATACGGGGTCGAAGACGCGCCGACGGCCACGCGGTCGGTGCTCGTCGAAAGATGCACGTCGCCGAAGCCGCCGTTGAACCAAACGCCGTCGCTTCCCGATCCGCCCCCGCCTATAATCATCCCGCAGGTCACGACGCCGCTCGCATTCGTCTGGAGAGCTTGCGCTCCGCCCGAACATGACGGAACGCCGGAGAGCGCGAGCGAGCCGCTGACGACGAGGTTCGTCGTCGTCGCATTCGTGGTAGTGGCGTTCACCGCGATCGTATCCGTCGCGGTCAATGCGTCTACGCCGACGCTCTGCGCGGCAAGAGTCGCGATATTCGCGACGGTCGAAGCGAGCGCGCTGATGACCGCGTCGCCGATATTCGCATTCGAGACCGAGATATTGCCAGCGACGATCCTTCCGTCCACGGAAAGGTTCCCCTCTTCATCGAGCGCCGCATTCGACGCGTCTATAGTGATAGTGTCGGACGGATTGCCGAGAGCGATCTCTCCTTCGGCCGAGAAGTCTCCGGACACGCCGGCCGATCCGAACGAGCCCGTGCCTGCGACGACGAGATCGCGGGAAACCTCCGCCGAGCCGCGGACGCGGACGTTCTTGCCGACGGCGACATTACCGGTCGTGATCACTTCGCCGAGCGAAGCGACTCCCGTCGAATGGATATTCGACGCGTTGAGGACGGCGTTGAAGAATGCCGGGCCGTCGACGGTGATCGATTTCGCGAACTTCGCGTCGCCGAACACGGAAAGGCCGCCGTCTATCTCCACGGCAGAGAGGAGCCTAGTCGCGCCTTTGACGAGGAGCGTCTTACCCACTTCGACGTTTCCGTCGAGATAGACGTCGTCGGTCGTGACATTGCCGTTCTTGGTCACAAAGGCGAGCGTGAAATCGCCGGACTTGCTGCCGTCGAGCATCTCGGCGTTGAGGTTTTTGACCAGGGTCTTCGAGTCTACGACGATCGGTGCTATGCCGTCCTTGGCGTACGAGCGGAATTGGCCGTCGGTCTCGATGTGGCCCATGATCGAGACGTTGCCCTCTTTGTCGAGAAGGAGTATCTCGTTCTGGTGCGTGCCCGGCCTGAAGCCCATGACCGTATTGGCATCGGTCCATGCTTTCTTTGCGGCAGCGACCGCGCCGTCGAAGAATCCGAATACGAACGGCGTCGGGAAAATCGAAAAGAAGACGATGACGGCGACCGTCGCGTATATGAGCGTCTTGCTGCCGAATATCGTCCTCCAGGATCGCGTGACGATGTTCGGCTGGCCCGGAAGCACGCGAACCTTGTCGAGCTTCTTCGATATCTCGGCGAGAGTTGCGGCGATCGGATCAGGATCGGTCTTCGGCAAAGGCGCGGGTGCGATAGGCTGCGGAGCGATGACAGGGACCTTGATCACTGGCCTTGGGGTTTCTGCGAGCCCGATCTTTTTCTCCTGGGCGTTAAGGCCGTTGAGATAATTTTTGAGATCGCCATGGAACGTGCGCACGCGGCTCGTATGCGGATGATCGCCGGACGCGGCCTTGTTAAATACAATCATTCCGGGCGCAGCAGGCACTGATTGTATAGGAGTCGCGGCAAGAGTGACAGGCGCCGGCTGGGCCGGAGCAGCCTGGACGGCGGTCACAGCCGAAAGGTCGCCGTGCTGGATCTGGTTTCTGATCATCTGACGCTTCATGTATTCGTCCAGGATCGCCTTGGTCGTATACCAGGTCTTGCCTATCTTTTTGGCAGCTAGCTTTTTCTTGCGAGCGAGAAGAGAGAGATACTCCGCCGAATACGGGGTAAAAGAGGCAGCCTCTGACATCGAGAGCCAGTTGCCGTCGGAACCTTGGGGTTTTTGGAAATCCGGGTTCAAATTTGGTTTATTTTCTATCCGATACGACGTATCGGTATCTCAAAAGAAGACGGGTTCATTATACGGGCGGAGCGCTATCGGATAGGGCTGTTTTCTGGGGACAATCGATACGATTTTCGAACCGATACGATCGCTAAAAGAATGGATGGACGGGACGATTGAGAATTGAAAAATCCAGGGCTTAACCCTGGATTTCTTTCTATTAAGAATGGCGCATTCCGGAAAGGGACGTATTTCTTTATAAATTTTTGCTAAAGCTTTTTATTTTTTTATAAACATTCATAAACCTTACTAGAGCCTATCCCTTAAAAAGCCTTATATTTAAAGGTCTTGAAGTCAAAGGCGCCGACAACCTTTCCTTTGATGCTCCAGAGATCGATCGGTCCCAATTCGCGCGAATCGATGCTTTCGGCGCGGTTGTCGCCGAGGGCGAAATACTCCTTCGGATCGATGTTCGTCCGGGTCGTTCCCACCTCAGGAGTATAAGGTAACTTTAAGTACGCTTCGTCAAGATTGACGCCCTTGCCCGTGCGCGAATCCCTGATCACGATCGCGCCGTTCTCTATCGAAAACCACTCGCCGGGAAGGCCGATGACGCGCTTCACCACCCTTCCCGGATAGACGCGCGGGATGGCTACGACGATATCGCCGCGCTTCGGCTCGCTCCATATATATGCCAATCGGTTCACGAACACGAATTGACCCGACAATATGGTCGGGGACATCGAATCCCCCTGCACGAAGAAAGTCTCGAATACGAAAAGGCGTATGAAGAGGACGACGAGAAATGCGATGAGGGCGACGGAGAGGACGTTTTTCTTGGTCCAGATTCCGCGCTCCGCGATAGGGCCGCCTTCCGGCTGCTTGAGCGTTTCTTCCATGGGGTATATTATACAACCAATGTCAGGCAAATTCATGACGATCAAAGAGGCGGCAGAATTCCTGGGAGTCACTCCTTTGACCCTTCGAAATTGGGACAAGAGCGGAAAGCTCCCGACGACGAGGCATCCGATGTCGAACTACCGCATCTACAAGACCGAGGATCTCGAGAAGCTCGTCAAAGACATCGAGGTCGGCGCGATTCCGACGAAAGCGAAGCCTCGAAAGCTCGCGAAGCGAAAACTTTTGGTGAAGAGCATTCGGGATTAGAAAAGAAAGCAGATTTAAGCGCAAGGCGCACTTTCGTGCGCCTTGCGCTTCCCTGCAATTGTCGCTGCATCGGCTGCATTAGGCTCATAAACAAAAAATCACCCGGGCTCGGCGGGTGATTTTTTGTTTATGAGTCTTTTACGCTATCGAGGTGATCGCTACCTTGAAGAAAGGCTGGCGATGGCCGTACTTCTTGAAGTACTTGCTCTTCTGCTTGTAGTGGATAACGGTTACCTTCGCGTCGCGGCCGATTTCCTTGATCTCCGCCTCTACCTTCGAGCCGGATATGAATGGAGCGCCGACCGTAGTGTCGCCGCCGTTATCGACAAGAAGGACCTTGTCGAAGACGACTTTGCCGCCTACTTTGTGGTCGCCGAGGATCTTTTCGATCTTTACGACGTCGCCGACCTGAACCTTGTACTGCTTGCCGCCAGTCGCAATGACCGCGAAAGCGCCCGTCTTTGCCGCCGTTTTTGCCTTTGCTGTAGCCATGTTTTTGAAATAAAGAGCCCTTGTAAGGGCTTTTGATACGCTCAATATCGCATATAAGCGCTAAAAAGGCAATAGACCGGCTAATCCTCCAGTTCAGGCCTCTCTATAGCCACAGGATCCAATCCTGCCGCGGTACCGGTTATGCGTAAAACGTCCTTATCCACCTTTTTAAGCTCTTTGGACGAATACATATATTGATTGACTACGGTCGCGAGGTTATTGCCGAGCTTGTTATGGTATTCCTCGTAGGTCTTCAGATGCTTGCCTAATTCCCCCACTCTCTGGATGATGTCTTTTGCCGTCTCTTCGATCTGCATGGCCTTCAATCCCTGGAGCACGGTCTGCAGATAGGCCAAGAAGGACGTCGGCGATACGATGATGACCTTGTATTTATTCGCGGCGCGCTGGATCAGATTGTCGGTTTCTTCGGTGACGGCACCGACCTTGTTCACGAGCAAGTCGTAATATATAGCCTCGTGCGGTATGAACATGAATGCGAATTCCATCGTGCCCTGGGCAGGCTTGATATATTTAGACGTCTCGACGATGCGGTTCTTCAGATCGTTCACGAACAGCTTTTCGAGGCGCGCTTTCTCGGCCTCATTCTTCTCTTCCGCCAGGCGGTTATAGTTTTCGAGCGAGAATTTCGAGTCTACCGGAATGATCTTGTCCTTCACGCGCACGATGGCGTCCACGATCAAGGGCGCGCCTTCGTCGTCTTTGCCCAGCGCATACTGCATCTCATAGCTGCCGGGCGGCAGGACGTTCTTCAAAAGCGCCTCCAGGTAGTATTCGCCCAGAACGCCGCGCTGCTTCGGATTCTTCAATATATCCTGCAGATTCTGGAGCTGATCGGCAAAACCGACCATTTGCTTGCCGGTTTCCTCGACGCGGGTGACCTTTTCCGTCATGGACGTGATCTCGCGCAGGAATTTGTCGACAAGGCGCTGGGACTCCGAAAATTGGCTCTTCATCGAATCGGTGACGGTGCGGTGCGTCTCCCCCATCTTCTTGTCCACGGTGCGGTTGAGTTCGTTCATCTGCTCGAGCAAGAGCTTCATGGCCGTATCGTCGCCTTTCGCTTCAGCGAGACCGGCTTCGTTCCTTTTGCGGAGCATGAGATATATGACGGCGCCGTTCAATGCGACGACGAGCGCTCCGAAGATAAAAAGCGTGATGAGAGGCGCATTCAACATGGCTATAGTATACTTTTGTTATGACACTCCATCAAACGATCAAAGGGCATACGAAAGAAGCGATGGTGGCCAAGGACGAGATCCGCACCATGGTCCTGCGCGGCATCCAGGCCGAGATCCAGAAAGAGCTCATCGCCAAAAAGTCCGCGGCCAACGAAGGCACGGACGAAGAAGCGCTCGCTATCATCAAGCGCCTCGTAAAGCAGCGCAAGGACTCGATCGATCAATTCACCAAGGGCGGCCGACCCGAGCTCGCCGAGAGCGAAAAGAAAGAGCTCGCCGTGCTCGAAGCATACCTCCCTGCTTCCATGCCAAGAGAAGATATCCGCAAAGCGGTCCTGGCTAAAAAGGCCGAGCTGAACGTCGCGGACAAATCCGGCGCAGGCAAATTGATCGGCGCCGTATCGAAAGACCTCAAAGGCAAGGCCGACGGAGCCGACATCAAGGCCGTCGTAGACGAGATTTTCGCCTAGCTTCCGGGCTTTCACAGCCCGTTGACAAATGCAACTCAATTGTAGTATAATTGAGGGAGATTAGTCATGCTTTCGGCACATTGAATTCCAACCAAAGGAGCTAAATCATGCCAGAGACGAAGACCGCCTCCCCTTCAGCACGGGAGGCGAGGATAGACCAGAAGCGCTTTCAGCAACGGAAAGCGAGGATCGCCAGCATCTGGACGGGATGGCTCGCATTCGAGAAGCCCCTTCGCGAGAAAGAGCCTGTATACCTGAAGTTCCTCTACGACACCGTCCGGAGGATCGCCCAGGAAAAGGACTTCGCCAAGAATCGCGACCGGCAGAACATCGCATGGGACGAGGCTCGCAATCGAGTGTTCACTCATGAATTCCTTGAAAGCGCCGCGGCCCGGTTCGACAAGGCCCACAAGGACATCATGTCCGACGTGAGCAAGGTCGCGAGCCATAATTCGTGGATAGCCGGACTGAACGACCGCGGCGAATACCGGATCCTGTCGGAAGTGACGCAGGAGATGAGGGGCATCGAAGGAGGGCCGTCAAAGCCCGTCTTCGCGGATCCCGCTCCCCTGCCCGTCTTGAGCACGGCGACGGAGGTCAATCGGATGCTCATGCAGGCACGGGAAGACGACGTCCGGATCGAACGCGAGTTCATGGGCGATACGCCGCCGGCGCCGAGGACGGGAGCGTTCTCCTTCCTCACCGACGTGGACCGCCAAGCGCGCTACATCGACCGGTCAGGCAAGCCCAGGAAGAAAGGAAGGAACTGGAGGAAAGAGTGCTGACCTCCTCCGCGAGAGCGCCCGTAGCGAAAGCTACCGGCGCTCTTTTCATATACGCCTAGTCTCGCAGCGCGAACGAATTGACGTCCACGCCTCCGATATCGCTTATCGAATACGTGAAGTCGGCGACATACGCGTTATGGCCGTCTTCGTAAGAGACGGTTCCCGCTCCGCCGCGCGCTTCGATATCGGTCACGGAGAATCTGCCGCCGAGAGTCTCTTTCACCGGAGAGAGTTCAGATATATAGAGCTTCACATAGTCTTCTATCGGCATCGCCTTTGCAGAGCTCGTCGAAAGCGTCGAGTCTGCGGGCAGGGCTTTCGGCATATGCATGACCCCCGCCGCGACGGCCGAAGCTATGATGACGAGCATGCCTATGGCGAAAAATGTCGCTTTCATATTCATATGTTTAATACGATTGAATCTTGATTATAAGGTTAAATTCGGATATCCTCTAACGCATCGGTCGCGGCGCCCTAGCAAAGGCCCTATCGTCTAATGGTCAGGACAGGAGCTTCTCAAGCTCTAAATCGGGGTTCGATTCCCCGTAGGGTCACAACTCTAGATAATTGACACAGACATGACCGCATGCCATCATTTTGATCGAGTCAGTTCGCTTTCACACATCCAATCAAAGGAGGCTACGCATGAAAAAGCAGAATATCCTGCTCGGCCTGTCGGTAGTCTGCGCTCTCGCGCTCATATCGAGCTGCGCGGCGGGTCCTAATCCTGCGGCGCATGTCCCGAACGGGGCCGGCCATATCGCCGGTTTCTGGCGCGGGATCTGGCACGGCTTGATCACGCCTGCGACGTTCGTCATATCGCTCTTCACGGATAGGATGCACTTCTACGAAGTGCACAATAACGGCGGATGGTACAATCTCGGCTTCCTCGTCGGGATCGTCCCTCCGACGAGGTACATCGTCACGAAGCTGGACCGCCTGACGAGCTAGGCAGGAGCGAGACACCGAGGGCTCTCATCGAATGAGGGCCCTTTTCCTTTTAACAGGAAAACAGCACGAACGTCAGTTCGTGCTGTTTGATGCGGAGCGCTCCGCTCCCATGCAGTGACGGTGAAGAAATGCACCCGCCACCGGAAATGGTGGCTCAGAACGCCGCCCGCCTCTTCCAAATGATGGAAATCGACGCTCGCGATATGCGTAGCGCTTTCTTTCTTCACCAGGACGCTCACTTCCTGCCGCGTCTCGCGCTGGAGGCATCGGACGATGCCGGCGCGGCCGTTCGATTGCTCGTACGGCGTTAGCTTGCCGCCCGGACCCTGCCAGCGCCCGTTCATGAAGAGCTTCATCCTCTTGCCGAGGAGGAACTCCTCGCTGCCGTTCAGACCGCGGGACAAATAGCAAACCGTCGCTTCGCGGACATCCGCGCATATCGCTTCCATATAAAGGCTCCTTTCTTGATTTTAAGGTTTCTGTGATATCGGACTCTGCACCAAATCTATCAGCGCAGCCCTACCTGTCAACCCATTCCTTTTCTTGACGGACGAGCAATTCCGGGGCCCTTTCAGGATGCGCGAGCAAGGCTTTCGAGACGCGCTCCATGCGCATGGACTGGGAGCCTTTGACCAGAATGACGTCGCCCGCACGGGCTATGTCGGCGACGGCAGGAGCGGCGGCGACCGAATCGTCGAAAGAGAGGATGCGGTCGGCGGCAAGGCCCGCGTCGCGCGCGGCAGACGCGATTGACCGCGACGATTCCCCTACGGTGACCAGAGTATGGAGCGTCTCCGCGGCAAGGAACCCGACATCGCGATGCGCCCGTTCCGCATTCGCGCCCAATTCTTTCATATCGCCGAGCACGGCGATCTTTTTGCCGCGCACGGTCATTTTCGCGAGGGTCTTGAGGGCTTCGGCGCATGCGAGCGGCGAGGAATTATACGAATCGTCTATGACCGCGCATCCGTTGATGCCCTTAAGCATCCTCATTCTGCCGTTCGGGCTCTTGAAATCCTTGAAAGCATCGGGAATGGCATTCTCGATGCCGAGAGCCTTGGCAACGGCGGTCGCGGCGGCGAATGCATACATGATATGGTCGCCGACGGCGAATCTGAGCTCGATCTTCTTTTCGACGGCCTTGCCTTCTTCGCCCATCCTTACGACTACATACTGCCCTATCGGCAACGAAACCGGCTCGCTCATATAGGATATCTCCGATTCAGCCATGACGACGTCCGCCGTCTTTGCCGTGCCATATGAAATGGTTTTTGCAGGGATCATCTTGACCGCTTCCATGAATCGCGGGTCATCCGCATTCACGACGATCGTCCCGGCCGGCTTCAACGCATGGGCCAAGAACATCTTTTCGCGGAGGAGCTCGTCGGCGTCTTTGAAGAATTCGACGTGCACCGGCACGTCGGACATGCGCGTTAGGACTACGATATCGGAATGAAGCCATTTCGCCGCGCGCTCTATATCGCCCGGGTGATCGGCGCCCACTTCAAGCACGAGCCATTCAGGGAAGCCGCGGCGCGAGCCGAATAACGCCACCAAAAGCCCGTCTTTTATGTTTTTAAGCCAGAGCGCGGCCGATGACCAACCGTTTTCGAGGCCCAAGATCGCCAGAGGCAGGCCGATCTCGCTGTTAAAGCTCTTCTCGCTCTTGCGGACGCTCTCTTCCCCGTACACGTGCGCCATAACGGCATATATGGCGTCTTTAGCCGACGTCTTGCCGACATTGCCCGTGACCGCGATGACCTTGGGTCTGTGGCGCATCAAAGCGACCCTTGCTTCGAGGGTCATGATGGATACGACTATGTTCTTGAGGATAGATTTCATGCGACTTGTTTCGGCTAGCGGTCAGGCGGGACTTCATAATAATTGATCAGGAATTTGGCGAGGTCTATAAACGGCTGGGTGAGCGTATGCGACGCATACTCCGCGCCCTTCGGGTAGACGGTGAAGAGGAACACGATGAATTGCGGCTTGTAAGCCGGGAAATATCCGAAGAACGAGTGGAGATACCTGTCATCATAATACCCGCGCCCGTCTTCTTTCGCCATCTGCGCCGTGCCCGTCTTCGCCGCGACGGTGTAATGAGGGAATTTGACCGTGCCGTTCAAGAGCGCGGTGTCCACGACGGATACGAGCATACGGGTGATCGTCTCCGACGTTTCGGGCTTAATGACCTGCTTCGTCCCGTCGTATGAGGGCGTCTTCACGTCGCCCGAGGCGTATTCGATCCGCTTGACCACGTGCGGATTGGGCAGGAAGCCGCCGTTTCCGAGGGCAGACAGCGCACGGATCGTCTCTATGGGCGAGATCGCGATCCCCTGCCCGAACGACGCCGTCACGTGCTCGAGGTCGCGCGGAGCCTTGAGATTATCGAGCTTGCCGTGGACTTCGCCCGGCAGGTCTATGCCCGTCTCGTCGCCGAGGCCGTATGCGGTTATGTATTTTGTGACATTATCGTTGCCGAGCTTTTTGGCGACGAAGGCCATGCCGACGTTGAGCGATTCGTCGAGGATGCGCTGCATAGGGATGACGCCGCGCGCCCTGCCGTCGAAGTTCGAGACTTTTGCCCCGTTCACCAGGACGAAGCCGGTATCGTCATACGTCGTCTGCGGCGTTATGACGCCCGCATCGAGGCCGGCTGCCATGACGAGCGGCTTGACGATCGAGCCCATCTCATAGACGCCGTCTACGAGAGGGTTCTTGAAGACCGCTGGATTCTTTTCTTTGGCGAAATCGTTCGGATCGAAGGTCGGATTGACCGCCATGGCATATATCTCGCCTGTATAGGGATTCATGACGATGCCTCCGGTCAGGTCGGACTTCCACGTCGAGACGACGCCTGCGAGGCGTTTTTCCAGTTCCGCCTGGACGGTCGGCTCTATGGTCGTGACGATCGATCCTTCCCCTGCATCGTCCTGTATGAACGTATCGCGCACGTTCGAGAATATCTCCGCGAAGAAATTGACATGGCTATCGGACGTGCCGCGCGAAAGGATGTCATTATATGACTTTTCGAGGCCGTAGCGGCCCGAAAGCGTCATGCCGTCGTCGTTATAGCCGACGAATCCCAAGACGTTCGCCGCGCTCTTGCCTCCGGGATATACGCGCCACTGCTCCTTATAGTCTCCAAGGCCCGCGAGGCCGAGGCCCTCTATGCGCTCTGCCGTCTTTTCATCCACGCGATGGGCGATCTCGGCATATGGGCTGCCGCTCGCGGTCTTAGCGAGGAGCATGCTCTCGTCGAACGATATGATGCCGGAAAGGCCGTTCACGATGTCTTCGGGATGAAGGATCTTGCGCGGCTCGAGCGTGATGGCATAGCCGCTTCCCAGCGTCGCGGCGGAAAGAGGCGCGCCGGACTTCGGCGAGAAATAGATCGTGCCGCGGTCAAAGAGCGTCTGGCTCTTGGATGCGTACTGCTTTTCGGCCTGAGCCGCGTACGCGTCGTGCTTCATCACCTGGATGAAATACAGACGTCCCGCGATGACGAGCGCGGCGATGACGATCACTATCCCGATGAGCCGTATCCGGAACTGGTTCGGCAGTATGCTCATAAGGCGATTATACCTTTGCTTATCCCCCTAGCGATTAAACGAGAGCGAGCCGGCGTTAGCCTTGGATATATAGACCGGGTCGAATGAAGACGGTTTGAAACCCTGGGCGAGGGCATCGTCCATGGTGATCGCCGACTTTGCGGCGAGATAGGCCGATTCGAGCGAGCTGACCGAGGACGTGAGAGCGGTTATCTTCGTCTGGGTGGCTTTCGTGGCGACGATGTTGGCTATCGTCATGTTTATGAAGCACGCGTACGCGAGGACAAGGGCGACGATCACGCCCAAAAGAGCCCATGCGGTGAGGGGATGCTCCAATCGCTCTACTTTTTCCTGTACATACTGTGTCATTGTCTTCTGTTCTAATGCGTGTAATGTTTCCTGCTACTGCTTTATGAAAATCCTCAATTTGGCGCTTCGGGAGCGGGGATTTTTCGCCATCTCCGCGTCCGTCGGCGCGACGGGCTTTTTCGTCATCTGGCCGCCCTTGCCCTGCTTCGCCCATTCCTTCATCGCCGTCTTGACGATGCGGTCTTCGAGGCTGTGGAAGGATATGACGGCTATCCGGCCCTGCGGAGCCAGAATATCGAACGCCCTTTGAAGCCCTGCTTTGAGGCTCCCGAGCTCGTCATTCACGGCTATGCGGAGCGCCTGGAAGGTCCTCGTCGAAGGGTGTATCTTGCCCCTCTTATAGAGAGCGGGCACGGCGCCTTCTATGATGGCCGTGAGCTGATGCGTCGTCTCGATCGGTGACTTTTCGCGCGCCGCGACGATGGCCTTCGCGATGCGCCGAGCGTATCGCTCTTCGCCGTAAGCGTATATGACGTTGGCGACGTCTTCTTCCGCCCAGCCGTTCACGATATCCTGCGCGGTGAACGAATCCTTGCCCGGCCTCTTCTCCATGGTCATGAGGAGCGGCTCGTCATTCCTGAACGAGAATCCCCTGCCCGAGGAATCAAGGTGCGGCGACGACACGCCGAGATCGAGGACGATCTTGTCGGCATGGTCTTTGCCTGCCTCTCTGAGGAAGCGGTCCATGTCCTTGAAGTTGCCTTTGAAGAGCCTGAAACCGACGCCGGCCTTTTCGAGCCTCGCCGACGATTCGGCGAGAGCGTCTTCATCCCTATCTATGCCGATGACGAATACGCCATGGGACGCTTTCGACAGGGCGACGGCATGGCCCGCCCTTCCAAGCGTGCCGTCCACGACGACGTCGCCAGGCTTCACTTCCAGACCCTCTATCGTTTCTTTTAAAAGAACTGACTCGTGCATATTCGTATATGCCCGCTCCGCTTAGAACACGCCGACCGAGCCGAGCTTCTCGGCGAGGTCATTGCTCTTGCCTGCGACGCCCTTCTTGAGGGTCGCCCAGGTCTTCTCGTTCCAGATCTCGACGCGGCTGTGGACGCCGACGACGGAGACCTTGCCCTTGAGGTTCGCCCATTCTTGGAGATAGTCGGGAACGAGGATGCGGCCGATGGAGTCAATGTCGGCCTCGACCGCGCCGCCGAACATGAATCGGCTGAACGACCGGCTATCCGACTGGCCGAGGGACGCTTCCGCCAAGCGGCCCGATATCTTGTCCCATTCCTTGGGCGCGAATACGAAGAGACAATGGTCGAGACCGGGGGTCACCACCACCTTCTTCCCCATCTTCTCCCTGAACCTGACCGGGAGCGAGATGCGGTTCTTCTCGTCTATCGAGTGTGTATATTCGCCTATAAGCATTACTTCTTCCTCGGGACCTTCACCAATCTACGGAGCCGGAGGCCTTTGATGCGGAACTTGGTGATCACGAGCCCTTTCGCATCCTTCGATCCGACGACCGCATACGACGTTTGAATGATCTTCATCGTCTCGTGGGATTTTTATCGGAGGAGAATCGCCTTCTAAATCGATTTTCCACTTTTTCCCACTTGATAAATATTTTATAACACTTGCTCCCACAATGATACACGGTTATCCACATTCGCGCACGCCGTTTCGGCACGTTAAAAGCCGCTCTGTTAAGCGGCTTCGCGGGGAGTCCTCTTATTCCTTCTTTTTCGCTCTCTTCAGGGCCGATCTTATCTTTCCGATGACGCCGGCTTTCTTGGCGCCCGCCTTCCTTTCTCTCTTCTCTGCGCTCTCCGGATTTTCCGCCTTCGGCTTCACGAGCGGGAACGTCTGCGTCTCGCGAAGAGGTCTGTCGGCGAGGAATGCGAAGAGCCGCTCGCCGAATCCGAAGCCGCATACGGGCGGCATGGCATGCTCGAGCATCTCGACGAATTCATAGTCGGGCATCATCGCCTCTTCGTCGCCGCGGTCGATGAGCCGCTGCTGCTCGCCGAAGCGCGCGCCCTGGTCGATCGGGTCGTTGAGCTCGGAATATCCATTGCCGACCTCGCTTCCCGCGAGGAGCACCTGGAAGCGCTCGACGGTGCCCGGCTTCGCTCTCGATTCCTTGGCGAGAGCGGAGACGAGCTTGGGGTGATTGACGAGGAACGCGGGACCGGAGATCTTCTTGCGGCAATGCTTCCAGAGCGTGTCGGTGAGCCTCTCTCGCGTGGCGCCCTCGTACGGGACACCGAGCTCGCGGAGCTTCGCAGCCATCTCCTTCTCATCGGCCGTGAGGACGTCTATGCCGGTGACGCGCCTCACTTCGTCGGCATAGTCTATCTTCTTCCATTCGTCCGCGAGATCGAATTCCTGCCCGCGCGTGGCGAATCTCGTCGTGCCGAAGACGCTCTTCGCGATCGCCCGATAGAGGTCTTGGACGAGCCTCATGCCGTCTTCATAGTTCGCATATGCCCAATAGAACTCCATATTGGTGAATTCCTGAAGATGCTCCGGGCTCGATCCCTCGTTCCTGTATATGCGGCCGATCTCGAACGTCTTGTTGAAGCCGGCGGCCATGAGGCGCTTCTGCCAAAGCTCGCCGACGGATATTCGCATGAATACGTCTATACCGTAGTCGTTATGACGGGTCTTGAACGGGCGCGCTTCGGCGCCGCCAGTCGTGACTTCGATGGTCGGCGTCTCGACTTCGAGGAAGCCGTTGTCTTTGAGGAAATTCCTCGTAACGTCCCAGAATTTGGCCTTCTTTACGAAAAGGTCGCGGAGCTCCGGCCGCATAACCATATCGAGATAGCGCTTGCGAAGCCTCTCTTCTTCGTCCTCGAGGCCGTGCCATTTTTCAGGCAGAGGCAAAAGCGATTTGGACGCCATGGTCCACGATTTCGCCAGGACGCTCTGCTCTCCCCTCTGGGTCTTGAAGAGCGTGCCGGTGACACTTATGAAATCCCCGATATCGGCGGCTTCGCCGAAGAGCTTGAACAGGTCGGCGGAGAGCTCGTCTTTCTTGAATACGGCCTGAAGCCTATCTTTACCGTCGTCGAGGACGACGAACAGGATAGCGCCCTGGCCGCGGATGGCCATGATGCGACCGACGAGCGATAGAGCCCTTGCGCTCGCCTCGAACTCGGCGAAAGACGCCTTGGCGTCCTTGAGGCACATGTCGCGAGGAACCTTCGAAGGATACGGATCCATGCCCGCCTTCTTCAAAAGCTCGATCTTGCCGAGCCTCGCTTTCCTTATTTCATCTATAGATGCCATGCAAGACTATTCTACCGCGACGATCTTGTATGCGGAAACGCCTTTCGGGGTCTTGACCGAGACCGATTCGCCCTTTCGCTTGCCGATCAAGACGGAGCCGAGCGGCGACTGATTCGATATTTTGCCCGCGACGGTGTCTACCTCGTCGGAGCCGACGATGACGAATCTCTGCTTGCCGGAAGCGCCGGTTTTCTCGACAGTGACGACGGAACCCATGGAGACGCTGTCTCCGTGCATTTCATGCACGATCTCGGCGGTCTTGAGGGTGTTCTCGATATTGGCGATGCGGTCCTCGATCGTAGCCTGGAGCTCGCGTGCCTCCTGGTACTCGGCGTTCTCCGAAAGGTCGCCGAGGGAGCGGGCATATTCAAGGTTCGTAGCGACCTCCTTGCGCTTTACGGTCTTGAGGTCGACGAGCTCTTTCTCGAGCTCCTTGTACTTCTCTTTCGTAAGGTATTTGGTGCTGTCGGTCATGACGGCTTGTTATGCTTTATATAGCGCGGGCTAACTAATGGCGCGTATCATACCACATCATTCTATATACTGCGAGCCGGTCTGGTGCATCCAGTCGAGCAGGCCGCGCATGACGTATGTAGCGCCGTAGACGTTCGTCGTCGGACCGTGCTCCATCATGACGACAAAGGCGTACTTGGGATCCTTGTACGGGAAGAAGCCGGTGACCCACGAGTTGACGAATGCCTTGGATACGCCGAGCTGGGCGGTGCCCGTCTTGGCGGCGATTTCGAGATACGGGACATTGAGGCCGCTCGCCGTGCCGATGAGAGCGCCCTGTCGCATGCCTTCGCGGATGATCTCGAGATGATCCGGGTCTACGGGTATGGCTTTCCCTTCGACAGGCGTCGACGTAGCTTCCTTTATAAGGGTGGGATGGAGATATGTGCCGTTATTGGCGATCACCGTGAGCGCCTTGAGCATCTGTATCGGCGTCACCTGGAAGCCGTACTGGCCGATCGACGTGAAATACGTGTCGCCGATGCGCCACGGGTCGCCCGGAAATACCTTGTCTTTCCATGCGGGCGACGGGATCGTCCCCGCAGGCCCTTCGAAGAAGCCGGTCTCGTCATTGGAGCCGAGCCCGAACATCCTGAAGTATTTATTGAGCCTGTCTATGCCGAGTCCTGGCTGATTTTCGAAGCCGCCGCCGATCTCATAGAAGTAGACGTCCGACGAGACGGCGATGGCCTTCCTCATATCCACGAGGCCGTGCGCTTTCCAGTCCATGAACACGGATTTGATCGAAGGATAATAGGGATTCGGGATGCTTATCGAGCCGGTCGAAAGGATCTCTTTGTCCGGCGATACGACGTTCTCTTCGAGAGCGCCGATGGCGACGTACGGCTTGACGATAGATCCCGGCGCATAGAGGCCCGATATGATGCGGTCGAGGAACGGCTTCCGTTCATCGGTCAGATACCCGGCTATCGTCTTCGAATCAGAACCGTCGGACATGATCTGACTCGAATATTCAGGATAGCTCGTGAGGGCTATCACTTCGCCCGTATGCACGTCCATGATGACGCCCGCGCCGCCGGTGAAGCCCACTCTGTCGGCGAGCTCCTGTATGCCCCCGAACAGCTTTTCCTGAAGGACGGAATCGATCGAGAGCGTGATATTCTCGCCGTCTTTAGCCGGACGGACGACGGATTCGGACGCGACCTTTCCCACGGCGTCGGTCTGGACGATCTTGAGGCCGTGCTCGCCCTGGAGCTCGCCGTCGTATTCCTTCTCGACTCCGGCGATGCCTTGATAGTCCTTGCGATAATAGTTTCCCTGCTTGTCCTTGGTCGGATATTTTATATAGCCGAGGATATGGGAGAGGCCTGGCTGCTCTATGTACGAGCGGATGGCAAAATCGGTATTGGTGCCGTCGAAGGTATTCCAGGCGAGCTTTATGCCGTTCCTGTCGAATATCGCTCCGCGGGAGGAATACACGGTCGTCTCTTCGAGAGCGTTGTTCTCGCTCATCAGGCTATATTCGCCGCCGTCTTTGGCCTGAAGGACCCATGCCCGGCCGAGGAGCAGCGCGAGGAGCACGACGAACGCGACGGAGAGCGCCGCCATAGAGCCGCGCGGTACCGGGCGCTCGATGCGGCCCTCGAACTGGTGCACGTCGAAGCCAGGAAGGTTCTCGGAGTCGAGGAATATCTCGTCAGGGTCCAGCTCTCGCCTGACGAACGATTTCGGGCGGCGAAAATTCATTGCCGCTATATTACCATGCGAGCCTGTTTCGGACGATGGACGCGAACCCGAGAACCATGGCGGTATAGAGCGCGGCTATATGAGAGAACCCATGGAAACCGAACTCGGTCCCGTAAAAGGCGTCGGCAAGCATACCGAAGAGCACGGCTTCATAGAAATGATCGACGAGGAAGCACGCCGAGACGACGATCAAGGCGCCCGTCCACCATGGCAGATAGAAGAGCGATATGGCGAGAAGGACGTTAAAAGCGATGCGCGGCATTAGCGGAAGCTTTTATCTACTTCGACGAAGCGGAGCTCGCTGATATTGACCGGCGAGCGGAAAAGGATGGTCTGGACCGAGTCGGTGGAATCCACCATGATCCTGTCCACGATGCCGAATGTATGCGATTTGATCGAAGGGACAGAGATCGTAGAACGCTCGACCAGGGGCGTCTGGGCCGGAAGCGTGAATATGAAATTGCCGCCGCCGCGCCCGATCGCCTCGGCGGCGATGGTCGAAGTGCCCACGAGGATAGAGGTCTTCCTCCCCGGCATGGAATAAAGAGACACTTTGGATTCGCCGCCGTAGGCTTCGGCTATGTCGCCGATGAGGACGTCGCCTTCGGCATATACTTTGTCGCCCACCGTGACGCCGTCCTTGGTCCCGACGTCGAGGACGAGCGTATCGTAGGGAGAGACCGGCGGCCGGGTCAGGATGACAGCCAGGACATAGCTTCCCTTGCCCGTGCGGGCAAGGGCGTTCTTGAGACGCTCGTTCTCGCTCTGTATATCATCGAGCATAAGGACTGACCTATCGCGCGCGGCGATTTCTTCTGAGAGGCGCTTATTCTCTTCGACGAGGCTGTATTTCGATTGGACGATCTTGCCCATGGAGACGAAGAAGCCGACGCTCGAGCTCTCCGCTTTCCAGAAGAGCGAGCCTACGGGGAAAAAGACGCTCGGAAAGAACGCCGGAAAGAAATAGGTTATGGCAAAGACGAGAGCGAGCCCGCCGACGACGAGAGTCGCCGTCCTTCCCTGCCCAGGCCTTTTACTGCGCTTTAGGTAGGTCATCTTCGTTCGCGATCAATACGTCCTGATATTTCTCTATGTCCTCGAGAATGACTCCGGTGCCGCGCGCGACAGCCGTCAGAGGGTCGTCCGCGATGTGGACAGGGATCTTCACGAAGTCCTCGATCAATCTGTCGAGGCCGCGGATGAGCGCGCCGCCGCCGACCAGGTATATGCCGCGGTGCATGACGTCGGCGAGGATCTCCGGAGGAGTGGTTTCGAGCACTTCCTTCACCGAATCTACGAGATTGTCTATGGATTGAGAGATAGCGTCGCGGATGTCCGCGTCGGTGAGGACCACCTCGCGCGGCAGTCCGGTAACGAGGTCGCGGCCGCGGATAGGGGCCTCGTGAGGGCGATCTTCGGGAACCACGACGCCGATAGCTATTTTTATGTCCTCGGCGGTCTTCTCTCCGATAAGTATCTTGAACTCGTTCCTGATATACGAGATGATGTCGTTATTAAGCCTGTCTCCGGCGATCTTGAGCGATTTCGAGCGCACGACGCCGCCGAGAGATATCACGGCGATATCGGTCGTGCCGCCGCCGATGTCTATGACCATATTGCCTGCAGGGTCATGGATCGGGAGCCTGATGCCGATCGCCGCAGCCATAGGCTGTTCGACGATATGGACTTCGCGCGCGCCGGCGTTCTTCGTCGCGTCGCGGACGGCGCGCGCTTCCACGTTCGTTACGCCCGACGGGATGCCGACGATAACGCGCGGACCGAAGAACTTCTTGGTCTCCTTCTGCGCCTTGTTCATGAGATAGAGCATCATCTCCTCGGCGACCTCGAAATCGGAAATGACGCCGTCCACGAGCGGGCGCACCGCTACGATATGGGCCGGTGTCCTACCGAGCATGTCTTTCGCCTGCGCGCCGACGGCGACGACGCGGCCAGTCTTCTGGTTCACCGCCACGACCGAAGGCTCGTTGATGACGATACCCTGGCCTTTCACATAGACGAGCGTATTAGCCGTTCCAAGGTCTATGCCTATGTCGTGCGAAAGCGCCTTATAGAATCTGTCCATGAATGCGGGCATATGCATGTTCCGTTATTTCTGAAGTCTAGCCGTCAGCTCTTTTTCCGCAAGGCTTTCCGCCTTTCCCGTCGCGCGATGCTTCACTTCGTAGCCGCCGGCCGCGAGGGCCTTGTCGGATACGACGATGCGGTACGGCATGCCCATGAGGTCCGCGTCGGCGAATTTTTCGCCGGGTCGCGCGTCGCGGTCGTCATAGAGCACTTCTATTCCCTTGTCGGAGAGGGTTTTGTAGAGACGATCCGCTTCGGCGCGGGCCGCATTCTTACCGCCGACCGAATCCTTCGAATCCACGACGATGAGATGCGCCTTGAACGGAGCGACGGCTTCAGGCCATACGATGCCGTCCTTGTCGGAGAGCGTCTCGACGATAGTGCCCATGACGCGGCTCGGGCCGATGCCGTACGATCCCATGACGACAGCCTGCTTGCCGCCCTTATCGTCAACGTACGTCAGGTCGAATGCGTCCGAGAATCTCGTACCGAGGCTGAATATGTTCCCGACTTCGACGGCTTTCTTTTCGACGAGGTCGCCGCGCTTCACGCCGAGGTCTTTCAAGACGTCGTCGGTAAGCACTTCTTTGTTGATAGCGATCCTCTTTTTCTCGTCTACGTATATGGTATCCTCGCCCGCATCGGTGACCGTCTGGAATTCGTGGGAATATTTCGAGAACGATCCGCCCGACGCGAACGTGACATACGTCTTGTCGCCGAGGCCGAGGCGCTCGAACACCTTTACGTACGCTTTCTTCGCGCTTTCGTAGTACGCATCGTGCTCCTTCTGGTCGCGCGAGAACGAATAGAGGTCCTTCATCAAGAATTCGCGGCCGCGCATGATGCCCGATTTGGCGCGCTCTTCGTTCCTGAATTTGGTCTGGAACTGATATACGGCGCGAGGAAGGTCGCGATACGAATGGACGTAGTCTTTCATGAGCGCCGTGAGAGGCTCTTCATGGGTGAAGCCGAGGCCTGTCTCGGTTCCGTTCTTCAGTTTTGTCTTGAACCAATTGTCCACGACGTCGTCTGACCAACGGCCGGTCTTCTCCCAGGTCTTTTTGTCCTGAAGCGCGGTGAGCGAGACTTCCTGTCCGCCGATGGCGTTCATCTCCTCGCGAATGACCTGGACGATCTTTTCGAGAACGCGAAGGCCCAAAGGCATGAACGCGTAGACGCCGGCCATTTCCTTGTAGACATATCCGCCGCGGATGAGGAGTTCGGCATTCCTAGAGACTTCGTCTTTGGGGGCTTCTTTACGGGTTTTGGTGAAAAGGTGGCTCTGGCGCATACGATAGCGTTAATGCGCCCATAATAGCCTATTTTATAAGTTTTGTAACTTGACCTAGCCCCAGATCTTCATCACGTCTTTATACGTGATGAAGAGCATAAATACGATAAGGATGCCGAAGCCGATGGCGTTCACGGTATTGGCTATCTTCGGATGAATGGCTTTGCGGCGGACAGCCTCTATGGCGACGAATATGATCCTGCCGCCGTCGAGCGCCGGGAACGGCATGAGGTTGAGCGCCGCGAGATTGAGCGATATAAATGCGGTGAACGACATCAGGTATGCGAAGCCGAGCTTCGATGCGTCGCCGACGAGTCGCGCGATGCCGACCGGGCCAGAGAGCTGCGACACGTCCGCGCGGCCGAGCAATGCGTCATGGATCAGGTTGAAGAGCCCGACGAAAATATTGACGAAGAGCCTGCCGGTCAGTTTCGCTCCTTCCCAGAGAGCGATATGAAAAGGCAGGTTGGCCTTGCCGACGACATCCATAGATATGCCGATAGTATATACCCCGTCAGGAGATCTCTCCGGTGTGACGGTGACGAACTGCGGCTTGCCGAGGCGCTCGATCTGGAACGTCACGGGCCTTCCTCCCGATTGCCTGGTGACGGCTTGGATGGTCGCAGGGTCGCTGATGGTCGTCGTCGCTCCGCCCGCTCGATAAGCGAGGACGGCGTCGCCTTCCCTGAGCCCGTCGCGGACCGCAGGAGAGTCCGGCAACGTATCGAGGACGATGACGTGGCTATCGCTGATGTATTTCGCGTCGTGCTCTGAAATGCCCGTCGTCATCCCCGACATGTACGCGACAGAGAACAATATCCAGGCGAAAAGAATATTCATGACGATGCCCGCTGCAAGTATGACCGTCTGCACCCAGCGCGGCTTCGCGACGAAGCTCCGCGGATCGAGAGCGGCTGAAGCGGAGGGCTCGACGTCATAGTTTTCGCCGAAGATCTTGACGAAGCCGCCGAACGGGATGGCGTTTACGGAATAGAGCGTCTCGCCCTTTTTGAAGCCCCAGATGCGCGGCGGAAAGCCGAGGCCGAATTCGTCCACGCGCACGCCCGATCTTTTGGCGGCATAAAAATGCCCGAATTCATGCACGAGCACCAGCACGGCGAGGATTATGAAGAATGTGACTATGTACACGATTATTGAGGCTTAGCTCATGATCTCCTTCTCTTTCTTGTCCATGAGGTCGGAGAGCTTCTTCGAAGAGTCGTCTATGAATTTCTGGGCTTCGGCCTTGAAGCGGAACTTCTCGTCCTCGCCCATGCCGCCCTCTTTTTCCTTCTTGTCTATATCCGTCATGACCTCGTCGCGATGTTTCCTGATATTGATCCTGCCCTGCTCGAATTTCTCTTTGGCGGCTTTGACGATGTCCTTCCTGCGCTCGCTCGTCAATTCGGGAAACGATACGCGGATGCCTTTGTCGTCTACGGAGACCGAGACGCCGAGGCTGGCGACAACGATCGATTTCTCGATGGCTTTTACGAGGCCCTGGTCCCACGGAGTGATGCGGATAGTGCGGGGATCTTCATTCGAAAGGCTCGCGACGCCGGAGATCGCCATATCGGAGCCATAGGCTTCGACGCGGACAGAGTCGAGGATAGAAGGGTTTGCGCGGTTCGTCCTGATGGCGCCGAGCTCTTTTTGGAGCCAGGCTTCGGTATCAGCGAGACCTGCCTTAAGTTTGGAAAAGTTGTATTGCATATGACGAGATAATAGCACACTACGAAAGCTCGAGGAGCGCCGCGCGCTCGAGGATAAGCTTCAGCGACGACGACCGGTCTTTCAGATACGAGACGAGCGAGAGCAGCTCTTTCATGGGCGCCATATTTTTCTCGCGATGGAGCTCGGCGATGACGGCATGAAGGAACTCTTCGGCTTTTGCCCTGTCCTTTTCTTCGATTAGAGGCGCAACGAATGCCAGGCGCGATTTAGGGGACATAGGAATGAAGTTCTTCGCGTCCCTACGTGCATCGCTTTTCTTCGCCGATTCATGGACGACCACTATCATGCGCGAGCGGAGCGTCGGCAAGAGGATGCGCGCCGAAGACGATATGACGAAGAAATGGGTTCCGGGCGTCGGCTCCTCGAATACCTTGAGGAGCGAATTCTGCGCTTCGTTCGTCATAGAATCCGCGACGAGTATGAATATCTTGCGGTCGCCGCGGACAGGCTTCATCGCCTGCATCTCCCGGAGAGCTCGGCTCTCGCCTATGCCGAGCGATTCGTATTCGGCATAGTGGACGTCCGGATGGCCCTGCCGAACGATCCCCAGACCGTCCGATAAAAACGCCTCGACCGCGGCGAGGGCGGGCGCCTTATCCCCTTCTATGAAATAGGCGTGGTGGAGAGAGTCGCGGCTGAACATAAGTTCATCATAGCAAGAAAAAAGCCCCGCGTTGCCGCGGAGCTTTAAAGCCTCACATTCGCTCGGAGTCGAGCATCACTATGGTAAACCCGACCGACGATTTATTCCGGACCTTCGGCGGAAGGCAGCTGTTTTGATGCCGCCCAAGGCGGAGATTACCGGACCGGTTGTCGGCCCTTTTTGTGACATTTTGAAGCGCTATCCGAGGTGCAGCGAAACTGCGCTATACCCTACACCCCAGCAGGCGCTCCGTCAATGACGAGAAAGCGATAGGCTATCGCTTCGCGATGATGGTCCTCTTATAGACATCCAGATGGTCGAGGGCGATGCCCGTGCCCTTTGCGACGCAATAGAGAGCCTCTTCGGCGAGGATCGCCTTCACGCCCGTGCGGCGGAATACCAATTCGGGAAGGTTGCGGAGCATGGACGAACCGCCCGTCATGATGATGCCGTGGTCTATGATGTCCGCGGCGAGCTCCGGCGGCGTCTCCTGGAGCACGTCCTTGATGGCTTTTACCATGTCGCGGAGCTCGCGGCCGATCGCTTTGACGATCTCATTCGTTTTGATCTCGGTCGATCGCGGAAGGCCCGAAATGAAGTCGCGGCCCTTGATGATCATCGAAAGCTCTTCTTCGAGGGGCACGGCCGAGCCGATCTGGATCTTGATATCCTCCGCCGTCTTGTCGCCAATGGCGAGGTTGAACGTCTTCTTTATATAGTCGGCGATAGCCGCGTCTATGCGGTTGCCCGCGCATTTGACGGACGTCGAGGCGACGATGCCTCCAAGCGATATCACCGCCACATCGGTCGTGCCGCCGCCGATGTCGACGATCATATGGCCGCGCGCTTCCTGGATCGGAATGCCCGCGCCGATAGCGGCGAGAATCGGCTCTTTGACGACATAGGCGCTCTTTGCCCCTGCCCTGATAGCGGCTTCGACGACGGCGCGGCGTTCGGTAGACGTGATGCCCGCGGGGACGGAGACGAGCACTTCAGGCTTCCAGATGTTCCATTTGCCCAAGGCCTTGTCTATGAAGTAGCGGAGCATCGCTTCGGTCACGCGATAGTCGGCGATGACGCCGTCCTTCATCGGGCGGTACGCGATGATGGATTCAGGCGTACGGCCGATCATGGATTTCGCGTCGTTTCCGACGGCAAGAATCTTATTGTCTTGCTCCGAGACGGCGACGACCGAGGGCTCGTTGAGCACGATGCCCTTTCCGGGAAGGAATACGAGCGTATTCGCGGTGCCGAGATCGATGCCGAGCTTTTTAGCGAGAAGCGCCATATATGGCCCTTACTATACGCTTTCGAGCCATTCGGCGATACTTGACAGGACGCTTGTCATAATGCAATTTACAGACAAACCCTCGATCTTTAACCTTATGATAATACAATCCCACACGATACGGACGGTCTCGAAGGAGCGTCTTCTAAAGCTCATCAGTATGTTCTCGCAAGGCTTCCGCCAGACGGATATATCGGAGCGGACGCTTCCCATCGGTCCCGACGGATCGGAGGAGAGGTGCATAGCGCTCTCCACAACTGACTCGGAAGGCTTCATGGCCTTCAAACTGGTTCCCGGCAGCTACGACAGACCCTTCGGCTGCGAGCATTACATGCTCTATACCATCACGGAAATGGAAGAGTCGCCGGATCCCGTGCTTGCGTCGGCAGTGGTGCTCTACAAGCCCGACAAGCAGATGGAGAAAATGGATAGCCTCTTCACGTCATTCCTCCGCTTTACCCACAGCTCTGAAGGAAGGAGGATCGCAAATTAGCATATCCTCTTCCCTCTTCTGCAAGGCCGCGTCATCCTGACGCGGCCTTTTCTTATTCCCTTTTTATATCGACGCCGAGGGCTGTCAGACGCTCGGCGATATTTTCGTATCCCCTGTCGATCACGTATGCGTTGTCTACGATCGTTTCGCCCGAAGCGATGATGCCTGCGATGACGAAGGCCATGCCTGCTCGTAGGTCAGGGGCTTTTACCCGCTTTCCCGCGAGGGGCGTCGGGCCCTGTATAAGCACGCGGTGCGTATCCTGCGAAGCGATCTTGGCGCCCATTGCCACGAGGTCTTTCGTATACGCCAGGCGACCTTCGTATATGGTCTCGAAGAGGGCGCTCTCGCCTTCTGCCTGGGTCAGGAGCACGCCCATAGGAGCCTGAAGGTCCGTCGGAAGGCCCGGGAATTCATGCGTGCGCACATTGACGGCCGAGAGGCTCGCCCCCTTGACCGTTATCTCGCTCTCGCCGACGGAGACATCGACTCCCGCCGTTCGGAGGATCTCCGTGATTATCTCGACATGTCCGGGAATGCAGTCCCTTATCGTGATCGATCTTCCCGCAAGGGCGGCGAGGATCATAAAGCTACCCGTTTCGATCCTATCAGGCATCGTCTTATAGACGATGCCTTTCGACGTCAGATTTCTAACGCCGTCGATGATAATAGTCGAAGTGCCTGCCCCGGATATCTTTGCTCCGCATGCGTTCAAGAAATCGGCGAGAGACTTTACTTCCGGCTCAAGGGCGCAGTTCTTAAGCACCGTACGGCCCTTCGCGAGCGTCGCGGCCATCATCAGGGTCTCGGTACCGGTGTGGCTCTGCACCTTAAAGAAGAACTCCATGCCCTGAAGGCCGTCGGGAGCGAGAGCGACGTACATGTCGCCTTCGGTGCGGATCTCCGCGCCCATGCGGCGGAATCCGTCGAGAAAGAGATCGATCGGCCTGTTGCCCAGAGAGCAACCTCCCGGATTCGGGAATGATACGCGGCCCATGCGGGAGAGCATCGGACCCGTGAGCACGATGGAAGAGCGCATCGCAGTCGCGGGACCCATCGGGAGATCGGGGTCGAGCTTCGCGGGCAAGATGATCCTACGCTTCCCTGCCGACTTCTCTATCTTCATGCCGACGCCTTCGAGGAGCTCGGCCATGCGATTGACGTCTTCGATCTCCGGAACGTTCAAAAGTTCGACATGATCGTCGAAGAGTGCCGCCGAAGCCATGATCTTGAGCGCCGCATTCTTCGCGCCCGCTACGCGTATGTCACCCGAAAGGACCCTCTCGCCCCCCCGGCCAATGCCAAGGCCGCTTATCCTAAAGGAATTTTCTACCATGATCCCATTCTATTCTTAGAGAGGACGAAAAGCGAGAGCTGCGGCGATGGCGAGTATGCCGAGCGTGTTGAATATGTACGAGATGGCCGCGAATCTCGGTCGCGATATCTTCGAAAGCCCCATGAGCGTGAGGCCCAGCTCGTCCGGGAACGGCGACGCGATGACGAGGGCGCCGAGGAGCACCAGCGACCATCGCGCGAATCTGTATTTAAGGAGATGGCTCATCCGCCCCGACTTCGAATGAACGATGATGTCGGAGATATCATCGGCGACATGCTTTTTAAGGAAGCTGAAGATGACGAGGTCTCCTATGACCGCGCCCAAGCCCCCGACGAATGCTACGACATACGGCGAATGGATGGCCGTCAGCGAGCCCAGGACGACTATGGCAGGAACGGTCGTGAAGACCGACGTGAAGAAGAGTCCTCCGATGAACGCTTCGAGCACGTAATAGCCCCTACCGCTTTCGAGCGCCAGTCCGAGGAGCGGGCTTCGGGCCAAAAACACTGCAAGGATGATGCTCAGAGCCACGACAATGCCGTCTTTAATGAATTTCCGCCTACGAACCTCTTTCATATATAGTAAGTATATCCGATTCTCATACCCTGCTATACTTTCCCCGTGCGCATCATCAAAGCCATTCCCATAGCGCGCGGTATCGGCGCCGACATCCTTTCCTATTGGAGCCCTGCCGACGCGGCGCCCGGCACGATCATACGCGTTCCCCTCCGCAAGCGAACGGTGGGAGCGCTCGTCATGTCGTCCGAACCGGCCGCCGAATCTAAATCCGAGATAAAATCGGCTGATTTCGAGATCAAGAAGATATCGCGCGCCGACCCGCGCGCCGTGATGTCGCCTCAATTTTTCAAGGCAGTGGAGGAAACCGCGCGATACTACGCAGCTTCGGTCGGAAGCGCCCTCTTCGAATCGGTGCCGGCAGCGATCCTTTCCGATTACGAGAAGATACCCGAGGCAGGCGAATTCAAGAAGAGATCAAAGCCCCGCGAATCCTACGTTCTCCAGAAGAGCGAAGACGACCGCTACGGCCATTACAAGAGCCTCGTGCGCGAGCGCTTCGCCCACAAGGAATCCGTATTCATGATGCTCCCTTCGGTCGAGGATATAAAAAACGCCTGCTCGTATTTCGAAAAGGGCATCGAACGCTATACCTATACGTTCCATAGCGGTCTCTCCAAAGGCGAAACGCTCAAACGCTGGAAAGCCGCCGTCGAAGACGAACATCCTATCGTCATCGTTGCGACCGGAGCGTTCCTTTCTATCCCTCGCTCAGATATCGGGCTCATCATCGTCGAGCATGAAAGCTCGCGAAACTACAAAGCGCGATCGCGGCCGTTTCTCGACCACCGCTTCCTGGCCGAACGCTACGCGCGCGAGGCGGGCATGGATCTTATCTTCGGCGACTCGTTCCTCCGCGTCGAGACGCTCTGGCGCGAAGACGAGGGTGCGGGCATAGATCAGCTCGTGGACTATGCGCCTCTGGCGATGCGCTCTCTTTCGACGGCGCGAGATACGCTCGTGGACATGAAGAGATACAAGAATCCCGACCATGACGTGCGAGTCATATCGGATGAATTGCTCGATCTCATCAAAAAAGCGCGCGCGGAGAACAGCAGCATATTCATATTCGCCGGAAGAAAGGGCCTCGCCCCCCAGACCGTATGCTCCGATTGCGAGAACGTCCTAACATGCGGCCGCTGCAGCGCGCCGCTCGTCCTCCACGGAAGCGACGACCGGCGATTCTTCATGTGCAATAGGTGCGGCAAGAAAAGCGACGCCCACACCAAATGCCGGAACTGCGGCTCGTGGAGGCTCAAGACGCTCGGCATCGGCACGGAGCGCCTCGAAGAAGAGCTCTCCGCCGCCCTTCCTGATTCAAAGGTCATGCGCCTGGACAAAGCCTCGGCGCCGACCCCCAAGAAAGCCGCCGATATCGCCGAAAGATGGTATGCATCGCCCGGATCGATACTGATAGGCACGGAGCTCGCCCTCGGATACCTTGACCGCCCTATCGACTACTGCGCCGTGGGAACGCTCGACGCCCTATTCTCCATTCCCGACTTCCGCATCAATGAAAAGATATTCTCCATCATCCTGAAGCTGCGCGCGATAGCGAACAAGCACTTCCTCCTCCAGACCAGGAACCCCGAAGCGCCCGTGCTCTCGCAGGGAGCCAAGGGTAACATCATCGATTTCTATCGCGAAGAGATCGAATCGCGAAGGCAGTTCTCTTTTCCGCCCTTTTCGACCTTCATCAAAGTCTCACATTCGGGGAAAAAGGAAGACGTGCTCGAATCCATGGACAAACTAAAGGTCGCTCTCGCCGGATTCCAGGTAGACGTATTCCCTGCATTCATAGCTACGGTCAAAGAGGAATACGTGATGCATGCGCTCGTCAAATTGCCGCGCAAAGAGTGGCCTCAAAGCGAGCTTTTGGAGCGCCTCCGCGGCCTTCCGCCATCATACGCCGTGAACGTAGACCCCGAAAGCATCCTATAGTAGTGTGAATCCATGATAACCATCGTCCAGAAAGAAGATCCTATACTCCGAAAGACGGCCAGAGCCGTTCCGAAGGCGATGTTCGGCACGCCGGAGCTCAAAAAGATCATCGCCGACATGAAAGCGGCGATCGAAAGCCAGGACGATGCCGTCGCTATCGCCGCGCCGCAGATCGGCGCGTCTTTGCGCATATTCGTCGTGTCCGGACGCATTTTCGATATGCTCCGCGAAGAGGCCGTGACAGGAGAGGGGACGGCGCAGGCCACAAAGAAAGCAGACGACATGATCTTCATCAACCCGAAAGTCTTAAAGCTCTCGAAGGATCGGAAAGAGATGGAAGAGGGCTGCCTTTCCGTCAGGTATCTCTATGGCAAGGTCTCGCGGGCCAGAAAAGCCACGGTCCGGGCGATGAATGAAAGCGGCAAGGCATTCGAGATCGATGGGACGGGACTCTTGGCCCAGATATTCCAGCACGAGAACGACCACCTCGACGGCGTACTTTTCATAGACAGCGCGACCGACCTAGAAGACCTGCCTCCGGATGAGATAGAGCGAAAATAAATGGCAAGAAGCGCGAACATACAGCCGAGATTCGCTTTTTTCGGCACGCCAGACAGAGCCGTCATGGCCCTCAACGTCATGAAGCACGCGGGAATGACCCCGGCACTCATCATCACCCAGCCTGACCGGCCGCAAGGGCGAAGGCTCGCGCTCACACCACCTCCGGCAAAAATATGGGCCGAGGCAAACGGCATTCCCGTTCTCCAACCTGACGATCTATCAGACGCGGCGTTTAAAAAAGCTCTCGCTGACGGAAATTTCGATTTCTTCATCGTCGTCGCCTACGGCAAGATCATAAGACAGGAAATCCTCGAAATCCCGAGGTTTGGCTGCATCAATCTGCATGCGTCGCTCCTGCCCCGCCTTCGCGGAGCGAGCCCGATCGAGACAGCGATCCTCACCGACGAGCGGCCGGCAGGCGTTACGACTATCCTCATGGACAGATTCATGGATCACGGGCCGATTCTCATGCAGGCCGAGGTTCCGACGCCGCGATGGCCGTTGCCCGCAGACGAGCTCGCGAAGCTCCTCGTCGAAAAAGGCGGCGAGCTCCTCGTCAGATCGATAGAAGGATTGGCCTCAGGCACGCTGAAATCCGTTGAACAGGACCACGGGAGAGCCACTATCGCCAAAAAGATAACGAAGGAAGACGGCCTCATGGATCTTTCCGCCGATCCGTACAAGAATTTCCTCAAATGGAATGCGTATAAGACCTGGCCGAAGAGCTATATTTTCATCGGCCCTGAAAAGACCCGCGTCACTATCACCGATGCGGCCTTCGAGAACGGTTCGTTCGCCATAAAAAAAGTCATCCCCGAAGGAAGGAAGGAGATGACGTGGGAAGAGTTCTGGAGAGGAGCGAATAGCTAGATGCCGTTTATGTACGCGGCCGTTGCGTCCTCGCGCGCCTGCATCTCGCCGCGATTCTTCCACGCGACGGATACGAAATAGGACAAGCTTCCGAGAAAGAGGAGCGCCACGGCGGAAAACGTCACGAGCCGCTTGTTAAGCTGCGAGAGATTCATGCATATATTCTACTCTCTCCCTTTCTTCCAAGGCAAACCCTTGAGCATGTTCTTCACCGCAAGGCCCGATCGCTTTATAAAATCGGCCCTTTTGGCCTTTTTCGAGCGAAGCGATTCGACGAGCTCGTCTTTAGCCGCGGCGAGAGCGACATAGAGGTCTTCTTTCTCCGCCTCGGCCCGGATATCGCCGTGACGGGTATGGAAATTGACCTCTGCCCTGAAAACGTCGCCAGATCGGTGATGGCTAGTCGTCTTGCCGACCTCGATATCGGCGCGAGCGCTCGAATCATCGGCCTCGACATATTTTTCTAAAGACTGGACGACCTTATCGACCGCCGCCTCGATGGCAGGAGTGAGCCCGATCCCCATTCCTTTGAGCGTTCTTTGAATCATATCTTTTAATTATACGTCATCCTGACGAAAAATCGCGGCAGGAGGCAAAAGAAAGCCAGACAAGTAGTATCTGGCTTTCTTTTGCTCGCTTTCGCGAATCCTCTACATATCCCCTCCTTCCCTGCGATATGCCATATAGGCTGACACCGCATATCCTCCGAGTCCGGCCACCGCAAGGCCGAGAAGTATCGCCATGACTATACCCATAGTCCTGCCCGAATTCGCGGCGGCGGCGGTATTATCAGTTTGGCTGAGGGATGAGACCGCCTGTTGCGCGCTGTTGTACGCGATGGCGTCTGAAGCAGAGAGCGATGCGTCGTCCGGACCTGCATCAGGACTGGCGAGGTAGGTGTCGAGAGACGGGTCGTAGCCCCCGCCAGTGCCCGTGAATTCGGACACTGATGCGAGAGTGCCGTCGCTCTGTATGCCGGACGAGAGCGTCGAAGCGCTTCCTCCGGAAGACCTGCTATTGCCGCCCGATCGGGCCGCGACAACGCCGCCGGAAGATCCAGACGAGCTTCCGCCGCTCGAAGAAGGATTGACCCCTCCGATGACGGTACCGCCGATACTTCCGTCGCTATTCGTGCCGCCGGACTGGGTGCCGACGCCGAGAGAGAGCGTTCCGGTTATTTCAGTCGCGCCGGCTTGCCGTGCTCCGAGAATGGCGAGAACGAGCGCCAAGGCTGGCGGTAGGACCGCATTCGCGATATTGCGCAGTTTGATGTTCATAGGGCTCGTTAGTTAATCTCTGTAAGCTATTCCGTCTTGATGCCGTAGTTCGTGGTATACGAGCCGTTGACGGCATTCGATGGGACCTGCATCTCGACGTGGATGTCTACCTGCCTGCCCGGCGTATTGCTATCCGCATCACCCGTAAGGATGAGGGCGCCCGAATACGCGTCAGCCGCGGCGATGGCTACGGTCGAGGTAGACTGGGCCTGCAAAGACCAGAACCTTATGTTGTCAGCCGCTGCGATATGGTCCGTGCCGTTCGAGTGAACCCAATCGGCGAACTTCATCGAAAGGCTCGTCTCGTCCGAAGGGACCGTCACATGGAAGATCCACGCCCAGCCGCTCCCGTATCCGCCTCCCGCCGTCGCGGTATCCGACGCCTGTTCGACGGATGTGACCGCGAGATCGGCGTCGCCACCGCCGGTAACCGTGCCGCCCATCGATCCGCCCGTATTCGAGCCTCCGTTATCGCCGCCGCTCTGGGCGCTTGAATCGATAGCGAGGGTATTCGAATCGGTGAATGCGACGACCGTCGAGGTCGCGCCGGCCTGATTCTGGAACATGCAGCTTAATGGAATCTGGCCTGCGGCTCGATCGGCAGATGTCGAGCCTATGGTATAGACCACCTTGTAGAGGCCGCCGGTAAGATTCTGGAACGACGATGCCACATTCACGTCGTTGACATTGCATGCTCCGCCGAGCGTGAGATTAGCGTCGCTCGACGTTGCGCTGAAATAGATATCGGCCGATTGTCCGTCGCTAAGCGTACCCGAGCTTGGGATGATGCTGACCGCAGAGATCAGCTGAGCACTCGTAACAGGAGAAGTCGTGGTTCCGCTGTTACCGTCATTGTCTCCTCCATTGCCGCCGCCGCTTCCTCCGTTGTTGCCGCCATTATCGCCTCCAGCGCCGTTTATCATGACGGCAAGAGAGTTCTGATCAGTGAATCCAGAGACAGCCGTTGTAGAGCCGGCACCGTTCTGGAATAGACAGCTTACCGGGATCTGGCCCGCGGCTCGGTCCGTATCTGATGCGCCGACGGTATAGACCACCTTATAAAGGCCATCCGTAAGATTCTGGAACGACGATGCGACGTCGACATTGTTGACCGTACATGCGCCGTTCAAAGCGACCTTACTATCATGGCCTCCCGCGGTGAAGTACACGTCGGCAGACTGGCCTTCGGATATCGTCCCGGAGTCAGGTACCGCCGACACAGACGCTATAAACGAAGCCGGCGTCGTCGTTCCCGCGCCGCCGCTTCCCGTCACGATACCGTCATTATTGGTATCGACCTTGACGCTGTTCGAATCCGTGAATGTGACCGCTTGCGCCGTCGAGGACGAAGCGTTTGCGAACGAACAATTGACGGGGATCTGGCCGGAGGCGCGTTCGGTATCCGAAGGACCTACGGTATAGACCACCTTGTAGAGGCCGCCGGTGAGATTCTGGAACGAAGGCGATACATCGACGTCGTTCACCGTACACGCGCCGTTCAAGGAAGCGGTGGCATCATGATTCGATGCGGTGAAATACACGTCCGCGCTCTGGCCTGACGTGAGCGCGCCCGTCGAAGGCACGATGCTCACCTGTTCTATGATGAAGCCGTTGTCCGCATGAGCGATGGACGCCGAGAAGAGGCTTGCGAAGCCTCCTACGGAGAGAGCCATGATCGCCAATGCGGAAAAAGCCTTCTGGGCTGCCTTAGGCTTTCCAAGTGCGAAATGATTCATATGACTTGTAAATATTAAGTCGGTTAAGGTTCCGCAAACAAAAAAAGCTCTTGCGAGCCTTGCGTTGGTATGTCCCACCCTGCTGCGGAGGTAAGGAAGGACTCGATCTGTAAAAGGCAGTTTAAGAGGCCTTTCATCCGCTAATACGTCAGGCCTCGACGGGATTGATTCAACGGATTAATATGAGAGGCGATGAAGAAAACCACTTGGGCGGTCATCGGCCTTTCGGCCCTCTTTCTAGCCGCGGGGCTTTGGGCAGGATACGGATACGGCATGTCCGTTCCCCGCCCCATTCCGAGCCGCGTCATTCGCGAGAATTCCGCCGACTATAGATTCATAAATCCGATCCTCCTCATCGGCTTCGGCGACAAGAGCAGTTTCCCTCAATACAAGGCTCTGGAGAGCCAGATCAAGTCGTTCATAGACAAAAGCGTCGCGCAGAGAGACGCGACGGACGTCTCGGTCTACGTGAGAGACATGGTGGATGAATCCTGGATGGGCGTGAACGAGACTGAGAAATACACTCCGTCGAGCATGCTCAAGGTGTCGATCATGATGGCCTACCAGAAGATACAGGAAGTCGACCCGACCATCATGACAGAGAAGCAGCTCTACACGTTCAAAGACGATCCGGGACAGAATTTCAAGCCGACGCACCCGCTTGCGACCGGCCGGTACAGCAACGCCGATCTCATCAAGGCCATGATCGAGGATTCCGATAATACCGCCGAAGAGGTCTTAAGCTCATATATATTGAACAGCGAACGACATAATGCCTTCGCGCAGATATTCGTAGACCTCCGCATGCCCTTGCCGACGGCGACGTCGGGACCGGATTTCCTCTCGGCGCAGGAATATTCGAGACTCTTCCGCGCGCTCTACAACGGAGCGTACCTGCCGAACTCGTTCTCGGAATACGCCCTCGACATGCTTTCCCATACGACATTCGATGGCGGCCTCGTCGCAGGCGTCCCCGCCGGAACGACGGTCGCGCATAAGTTCGGCGAGCAGACGACGCTCGACGACCTCACAGGGGCCGTCATCGAGCGCCAGCTCCATGATTGCGGCATCGTCTACAAGCCGAACGATCCCTATGTCGTCTGCGTTATGACTCGCGGCACTGATTTTTCGAAATTAAAGGCAGTGATCAGCTTAATTTCAAGCATTGTCTACCAAAACATAGGAAAGCCTGCGCGATAAGGCAGCGCGCTGAAACCCTGGAATACGATCGGTTCGTAATATCGGTGGCCCTCATTCGTTGAGGATTACCAATAACAAGCTTACATTATGAACCACACCATGAATGTCCGCAGCGCGCGCATGTTCTGGGCTCCGCTCATCCTCGCGGCAATAGGAGTCGCCGTGCTTGCGGCGGCGGCGAACGCCCAGACATATACCGCGACGTCGGTGTCGGCTATGTCAGGAACGACGGCCGGCATGCCTTCTTTCGCCTCTTCTCCTGACCTCACGATAGGATCGACGGGCGCGTATGTATACGACCTTCAGAGCTTCCTTGCGGAGCAAGGCTATCTGAGCGTCTATCCGACAGGATACTTCGGCGCGATGACCCAGTCGGCGCTCGCCGCATATCAGAGCGCCCATGGGGTCCCAGCGACCGGCTACTTCGGCCCGTTGAGCAAGGCCTCGATCACGGCCTGGATCGCGACCAGAAGCTCGACCGTCGCGATGAATGTCGGCACGTCCATCAACCCGGTCTCGACGAACGGAACGTCGGTTAGCACCTCGATGCTCGCTCCGCTCTTCCCTACGGGATACTGGTACCAGGGTAACTGGTACGGAGTTATTCCGACGAGCACGAAAGACATCGCCGGCTACTGGAATAACGGAGTCTGGTATCCGATCAATAACGTTCCCGGCATGAGCACGTCGGTCGCGACGGCCAATTCGGGCACGGGATATTGGTACAATGGGATCTTCTATCCGACGAGTTCGTCTAACGTCGGAGGGAATGCTTCTATCGACCAAGCCCAAGGCATCAGCTCTTCGACCCAGGCCGATAGCAGCGCAGCGAATGCGAGCAGTAGCTTCGGCGTCTCGAAATCAAACTGGAACCCGTATCCGGGAACCGTCACCGGCACGAGCGTAAGCATGAGCTGCGGTTATGAGACATCGAGCTCGGGTACGACATTTATTTGCCGCTAGCCGCTTTCAGGAAACGCCTCGCAAAAACGCCGAAAGGCGTTTTTGCTATACTTCAGACATGGCGGAGCGCGATGCGATATACGAAAAAGCGGTGTTCGCGAACGGCTGCTTCTGGTGCACCGAAGCGGTTTTCTCTATGCTTAAGGGAGTCATATCGGTAAAGCCGGGATATACGGGAGGAACCAAGGTTGATCCAACGTACGACGAAGTCTCGACGGGCCGAACAGGCCATGCCGAAGCGATCGAAATAGAATATGATCCGTCGGCCGTATCATATGACGACCTTCTCGCCGTATTCTTCAACACCCATGATCCGACGACGCTGAACCGCCAAGGCGCGGACGTGGGAACCCAATATCGCTCGGCGATCTTTTACGCCGACGACAGACAAAGGCAGAAAGCGGCGGGTCTGATCAAAGAATTGAATGATGCGAGAGCATACGACAAGCCTGTCGTAACGGACATACGGCCTCTTGATACGTTCTATGAGGCCGAGGATTATCATCACGACTATTACAAGAATAATAAAAGCGCGCCGTACTGCCAGATCGTCATCGCACCGAAGCTTGAAAAGTTCCAGAAGCGATTCGAAAAGCTCTTAAAATAAAAAATATGGACGAAAAAGAATTGAAGCAGAGGCTCACTCGGGAGGAATATCACGTCCTCCGCGAAAAAGGCACCGAAGCGCCGTTCAGCGGGAAGCTTTTGCACGAGAAGCGATCGGGCACGTACACATGCAAGGTCTGCGGCACGCCGCTCTTCCCCTCGACGGCGAAATTCGAAAGCGGTACAGGATGGCCGTCATTCGATCAGGCATTGCCCGGCGCGGTAAAAGAGGTCCCCGACAATGAATACGGCATGAATCGCGTCGAAATCGTCTGCGCCACCTGCGGCTCGCACCTGGGCCATGTATTCGCCGACGGACCTACGGCCACCGGCAAACGCTACTGCATGAATTCGGTGTGCCTAGATATAAATCCCGATCAGAGCGCTCATTGAGCGGATGAAAACTCTATTATCCACTCTATGCCGTATCTATCTCTGAACATGCCGAAATAAGTGCTCCAAGCGCTCTCGCTCATCGGGACTTCGATTTGCCCTCCCGCCGAGAGATCCTTGAATATGGCATCCGCCCGTTCCTTGCTGTCCGTACTGACGGAAATCTTGCTTCGGTTCTCGTTCTCGTTCACCTTGCCCATAGATGCGGGCACGTCGTTAGCCATCAATAGGCTGCCTTTGCCGATAGGCAGCGCTATGAGCATGATCTTCTCCGCGTCGGCGTCCGATACCGGGGATTCCTGACTCGCGACGTCTTTTAAACGGATGACTTTCGTAAAGTCGCCTCCGAATACCGATCTATAGAACATGAACGCCTCTTCGGCATTGCCGTTGAAGTTGATCCAAGGATTTATCGTTGTCATAGGACAACTATACCATTAAAGGGTAACTTGCCTGGCTCCTCGGCCTGGACTCGAACCAGGGACCCTCCCGTTAACAGCGGGACGCTCTACCGACTGAGCTACCGAGGAATGCTCTGCATAATAGCAGATTTACGGCCTCCCGCAACGTGTTTATGAAGAAATCGCCCTCCTCGAACGTATAAACTATAATGGACATGCCATGGCCGATGAATTCATAACCGGGACGGAAAAAGGCTTGAGTGCCGCGCGGGAGGACGCGGCCCTTGTCCAGAGAGCGCTCGAATCGAGCGAAGAGTTCGGCCGCATCATCGAAAAGTATCAAGAGCCTTTGCGCCGCTATATCCGCCGCATCGCCCGCCCCACCCCGGACGAGCTCGACATGCTCCTTCAAGACATATTCATAAAGGCGTACGAGAACCTCAACGACTTCGACCAGGACCTCTCGTTCTCCTCGTGGGTATACCGAATCGCCCATAACGAATCGATAGATCACCTCCGCCGGAAGAAGCATGTCGGCGCATCTCTCGACGACCAGGCGTATGACGACGACACGATGACGCTCGCCGAGACGATGGCCGCCGACGACGACGTCCTCGCCGAAGTCGACCGCGACTACGTCAAGAAGAACATCACGTCGGTCCTCGACCGGCTCGAGCCGAAATATCGGTCGGTCCTCGTCCTTAAGTTCCTCGAAGACAAAGACTATAACGACATATCAGATATCCTGCGCAAGCCCCCCGGGACCGTGGCTACGCTTATCCACCGGGCCAAGAAGGAATTCAAGAGGCTCGCGGATGAAGGAGGAATGCACTTAGGAGGGCTATGAGAAAGACCATGACGCTACAAGAACAAATTTTGAAGAGAATAAAGGCGGACAAGGTCAGGCCAACGCCGAAGACGTACTTCCGCGTCCGCGACTATATCCTCTGGGTGCTTCTCGGCGTGTTCGCCGCGGCGCTCTCGCTCGGCTTCGGCATGATCATATTCATGGTCTTCGGCACCGACCGGACGATATTCGCCAAGCTCGGCCTCTCCTTCTCCGAGCGCCTCCTCTATTCGATCCCCGTCTTCTGGATCGCCGCAACGATCGCCGTCGCCGCGGCGGCGTATATCAATTTCAGGCGCACGAGGAAAGGCTATCGCGTGACGGCGCGGCAGTTCGCCCTTATCGCCGGGATCGTCGCCGTCGCGTTCGGATCGGTGCTCTATACCCTCAACGTGGCGAAATATGTGAACAAAGCAGCCGCAGAGAACATACCCATATATTCGACGGTGGTTCCTCTCAATACCGAGACGTGGTTCGATCCGGAGCACGGCCTTCTTTCAGGTTCGATCAAAGCGAAGGAATCGGATGACCAATTCACGCTCCGCGACCAGAATTTCGACCTCTGGGAAGTGACGGGAGACGGCGTCGCGCTTGTGCCGGCAGGATTCAAGTTTCAGACCGGCGACCGCGTCAAGATCATCGGCAAGAAGACAGGCGACCTCACGTTCCGGGCAGTCGAGATCAGGCCGTTCGAGACGGAGATACGGAAAGAGCAGGCCACGACCACGCGCTAGCCGGCCGATCAACGAACGGTGACGGTCACGCGCTAGCCGGCCGATCAACGAACGGTGACGGTCACGCGGATATCCTGGTTCAGGCGGTCGTAGAACGAGAGGGAGCCGCTCTGGCGGAAGACCAGGGCATAGCTCTCGCCCTTTCGTATCTCGCCCGATGCGAGGCGGGCTTCCCTCCTTTGCGATCGATCTTCCGCCATGTCGTGGCGGCTGTCGTCTTTGACGACGAAGACGACCTGCTCGCCCTGCCGCACTTCGATCGAAGAAGGCTCGGCCCTGTCGGCATAGAGAGCTATCTCCGCATTATGGCCGCCGGCAAGAAAAGCGGCTGCAGCGTTGAGCGCGTCAGATCCTATTCTATGCGAAAGCGCGTACGTTGCGAGAGAGACGAGAGCGAAAAGGATCCAAAGGAGGGCTAATTTGAATCCGCGGGAAGCGAAGGACGGCTGGCGAATGGAATGGCTCATAAATGCATACCGGGGAGCGCCCCTATATCGCGGCACGGTCGCCCGATTTAACCTCATTATAGATTTAAAGCATTATGGGGCCGCTGTGGATAAACAGCGGCGGCTTTTTCCAGTAGAGTAAGCGCATGGAAAACGAGAACCTCTCTATGAGCGCGAACCGGCTCGACGTCGAGATTCAAAGGCGGGGCCTGGCGCGCTCCCGGTCGGCCGCGAGCGACCTCATCAAGCGCGGAAAAGTGACCGTGAACGGCGCGGCCGCGGCCAAGGCGAGCATGGATATCTCGCCTGACGATGCGATAGCGGTCGCCGGAGACGCGGCATTCGTCAGTCGCGCGGGGGAAAAGCTCGCCCACGCGCTTTCGACATTCCGCATAGACGCGCGAGGACTGACCGCCATCGACGTCGGTTCGTCTACCGGGGGCTTCACCGATTGCCTTTTGAGAAACGGCGCTGAAAAGGTCATCGCCATAGACGTGGGGAAAGGACAGTTGGATCAGTCGCTCCGTTCCGACCCCCGCGTCGAAGCCCATGAAGAGACCGATATTCGCGATTTTTCGACGGATTCCCCCGCCGACATCGTCGTCGCGGACCTCTCGTTCATATCGGTCGGGCTCGCCCTGCCGAAAATATGCGAGCTCGTAAAGAAAGGAGGCCGAGCGATCATCCTCGTCAAGCCGCAATTCGAGGTCGGCAAAGAAATCGCCGACAAGTATAAAGGAGTGGTCACCGATGAGGCTGTCCGGAAAAGCGCCCTCGAGAAAGTCGTCGCCTCCGCAAAGGAAAGCGGCTTCTCGTTCATAGCCCAAACCGACTCTCCTATCGAGGGCGAGAAGGGTAATAAGGAATACCTCGTCCTCCTCAAGCGCTAACGTTGCCGAAGGAGGATTTGCGTGTTAGATTCTTTTTATCTTTGTTCTTTCACGTCAACAATAAACCCTAAAACCATAGGAGGTTAGTTTGCAATCTGAACAGATTACACATGCGCTGAAACACGTAACCCTTATCCTCCTTGCGGGCCGTCCCGGCGCCGGCAAGGAGTTTACGGGCGAACTGCTTACGCCGAGACTCGGCAAGACCGCCCTGGTCGTGACGAGCAAGGCCATCGACGACTTCATCAACGCGCCTCGGAACGGCGGCGACGAGGGAGAGAGCGCGATGGTCAAGACCGCCCGCTCGTTCAGGGAATCGGGCAACAACGTCCCGGATGAATACGTGATCCCCATCGTCCTTGCCCGGATCGCCGAGCTCGAGGCTGAAGGCTACACCCGTATCATCCTCGACGGCTTTCCTCGGAACGACGTCCAGAACGAGGAGATCGGCAAGGTAAGCAGCCGCTTCGTGATGTGCTATCTCGAGATCGAACGGCGAATCGCGATCGAGCGCATGCTCAAACGCGGCCGTCAGGGCGAAACCCTCGATATGTGCAATACGCGGCAGGACCTGTTCGAAAGGACTCTTCTTCCCGTGGTCCAGGCGTTCGCGGGAAGATATCCGAGCCGCTACCTCGAGATCAATTCCGGCATCCATGAGCCGGAAGCGCGGGTGGCGATCGCTCATCAGCGCATCCTCGAATTGGAAACGACGTTCGCGGACGCATG
The DNA here is from genome assembly GCA_035546035.1 of Candidatus Paceibacterota bacterium. NCBI lineage: Bacteria > Bacillati > Minisyncoccota > Minisyncoccota bacterium. The sequence goes on along the minus strand of DASZXC010000014.1, from coordinate 26,353 downwards.
ATCTGCAAGGCCCCTATCGACAAGATAGGGGCCTTTTCTATGCGGAATGGTATATTGACTCCGATACGACTTCATGAGATTATCTCGAACGGCAAGCTCTTTCCCAAAAGAGGCGTACCTAAACTCAAAACGCAGAAAACCGCAGTTACCTCAATATGCTCACACGTCCAGACAGGCAAGAACCGACCTCATCCTCCGTCTCCAGACCCGTCGCCAAGACCGCCGTTCTCATCGGCATAAGCCCCCTCTGCCAGGACCGCTCCCATGGGCGGAATCTGGCCGCAGATCTGACGGGACCCGAACAGCGGCCCATCGTCTATATCGGACCGGGCAGCCTTCCGACGACGGCCGGCGGCGACAGGCTGCACGCGGTAAAGGTCGCGATTCTGAAAAACAGAGCGCTCCCCTTCCTCGTGATCGATAGCGATGTCCTCTCGGCCGGGGAATTGGACAGCGTTCTCGCCTTTCTTTCGGACCGCTGCTTCCAGATCCAGTCTGTCGTCATCATGACGTCGGCCGGGATCAAGGAAGAGGCGCGAACGAACGAGGTGGCCCGATTCGAGATCGAGAACGTGACGATCCACGAGAAGCTCAAGGAGCGCGGCGATCCCGCCTTCGAGATCGACCTCGCGCAGGCTCGGCACGCGCCTTTCGTCCGCAGCCTCGTCGAAAGGTTCGCCCGCACCGGCGACATTCCGGCCATCTCGCAGCAGGCGGCAGAGCCCCTTCCGGCGGTCACGCGCCGGAAATCGTCCTCTCCGCCGGCGCTCCCCGCGATAGGAATGGTTCCCGCGGCATAGGACGCGCCCGCACAGGCAAGCTTTCAAAGCCCTTTTGACAAAAAAGGGCTTTTTTGTTTAAATAGAGCTCCATAAAGAGCTGCGGCTCATTTTTTATTTTCCCTAGAAACCCATGCAGATCAGGAACATAGCCATCATCGCCCACGTGGACCACGGCAAGACCACGCTCATGGACGGCATCATGAAGCAGTCCGGCGTCGCCAAGGAAGGCTTTTCCATGGACTCGAACGCTCTCGAGCAGGAGCGCGGCATCACCATCTATGCCAAGAACGCTTCGATAAATTATAAAGGCACCAAGATCAATATCATCGACACTCCCGGACACGCCGATTTCGGCTCCGAAGTCGAGCGCGTGCTCCGCTCCATCGATACCGTCCTCCTTCTCGTAGACGCCCAGGAAGGCCCTATGCCCCAGACCCGTTTCGTGCTCAAAAAGTCCCTCGAATTGGGAATGAGGCCGATCGTCCTCATAAACAAGATCGATAAACCTGCGGCGCGCCCAAAAGAAGTCCTCGACGAGATCCTGGAACTCTTCATCGAGCTCGAAGCGACCGACGCTCAGCTCGATTTCACCACGATCTATTCGATCGGCCGTCAGGGCATAGCCAAGCGGAACCTCACTGACGAATCGAAGGATCTCACTCCCCTTCTCGACGCAATCCTCGAGCTCGTCCCTCCGGCTCCTTCCAATACCGAAGCGCCCCTCCGTATGCAGCCATTCAACCTCGCATACGATTCCTATACCGGGCGACTCGGCCTTGGCCGCGTCTATGAGGGCAAGATCAAGGTCGGCCAGAACGTCTTTATCAAGAAGCCAACCGGCGAGGCGCGCCAGGGCAAGGTGACCAAGCTCTATTCGTTCGAAGGCCTCGACCGCAAAGAGGTCAACGAAGCAGGGGCGGGCGACATCGTCATGGTGGCCGGCCTCCCTGATATCTTCATCGGCGAGACGATCTGCGAGAGCGCGGGCCAAGAGCCCCTTCATGCCATCAACGTGGACGAGCCGACCATCGCCCTTAACTTCCTCGTCAATAACTCGCCTTTCGCGGGACGCGAAGGCAAATTCGTCACCACCCGCCAAATCCGCGAGCGCCTTGAGAAGGAGCTCGAGGTCAATGTGGGCCTTAAGATCGATTTCTCCCCTGCTCCGGGCGAGACGATCCCCGGCGTCGATACGTTCAAGGTCTACGGCCGCGGCGAGCTCCATATCTCCATCCTGCTCGAGACCATGCGTCGCGAGGGCTTCGAATTGCAGGTCTCCCAGCCGCAGGTAATCGTCAAAGAGATCGACGGCGTCAAATCGGAGCCGTTCGAAGAGGTGACCGCCGACGTCCGAAACGACGTATCGGGCGAAGTCATCCGCAAGCTCTCCCAGAGGAAGGGCATCATGACCAATATGCGAGAGCATGAAGGCATCACCCGCCTCACCTTCGAGATCCCGACGCGCGGCCTCCTCGGCTATCGCGGCGAATTCGTCGTGGATACGCGCGGGGAAGGTATCCTCTCCGCCCGCTTCATCGGTTTCAGGCCTCACGTCGGCGTCATCGAGAAGCACGAATTCGGATCGATGATCTCCATGGAGAACGGCGACGCCGTCGGCTTCGCCCTCTGGAACCTCCAGGAGCGCGGCACTCTCTATATCGGCGCGGGCGTTCCCGTGTACGAAGGCATGCTCATCGGCAACACGTCGAAAGGCGACGATCTCGAAGTCAATCCATGCAAAGGCAAGGTCATGTCGAACTACCGATCTGCAGGCAAGGACGAAGCCATAGACCTCATCCCTCCGTTCACTCTCACCATCGAGCGAGGCCTCGAGATCATGCACGAAAGCGACTTCCTCGAGATCACCCCTGAATCGGTCCGCCTCCGCAAGCAGTATCTGAAAAAGGCCGACCGCGAGAAAGCGAAGAAGAAGGTATAAAAAGAACCCGCATTATGCGGGTTCTTGCGTGATGTGCGCGGAGACGGGCTTCGAGAGCACGCCCCGGAGCTCGTCGAGCCGGTCGATCGCCTCGAAGAGCGGCCGATCCAGACGCTCGACATACAGGCGCTCTCGCTCTCTCCACTGACCGTATTCGCGGGCCTCCTTGCTGAACGGCTTGAGAGGCTTATCTCTAAGGCCTTCTTTCTGCAGGTCTTCCATCCATTTCATATGCTTCTGGAGCCCGTCGCCCCAAGCGATAAGCCTCTCCGATTCGAGGCGGATATCGCGGGCGAATGCCCGCCCTTCGCCGCCGCCTTCGTCATAGAGCCTCCGCAGATCCGCCAAGAACGGCTCGACGGCAGAGAGGAATGCCCTGGCGTCGCCGGAATGCTGATTCATAATAAAAGATCCTTTCGTTGAAGTGGTCCTCCCACATGATAGCAAAAGCCGCCCTCTATTTTCACAGGGGCGGCTTTTGTCTTGCAGGAATTAGAAGCTCCTGCGGTTGCTGTCGAACGACCTTCGAGGGCGCTCCTCCATAGGCTTCGCCTCGTTGACCTTGATAGGTCGGCCTTCGAAATCCTTGCCGTCGAAAGCCGCGATCGCCTTGTCGGCATCAGCGTCTTCCATCGTCACGAAGCCGAAGCCTCGCGAACGGCCGGTCATCTTGTCGGTGAGAACGATCGCCTCGATGACGGAACCCGCCTTCTCGAAGCCTGCCTTGAGGCTCTCCGAAGTCGTGCCGTACGAGAGGTTGCCCACGTAAAGTTTCTTTGCCATGTATGACTTGTATTTCTTATAACTCCCGTCCGACCTGCCTTTGGCTTAAACTTTCGCTCTCACCACTGACACTGACGATTAGCCACGAGTATAGACGATTATAGCCGCCAGGTCAAACGTTGTTTGACAAATATTTAAAATGTGTGAATGTATAGTCCTATGGCAGACAAACCGGCGGCAAAAAGATCATATATAAAGGAAGTCGCCGACTTCTACTTCGCGCCCGACATCCGATCGATCGGCACGCTCGCATACCTTGGCGTTTTCGGCTATTTCACGCTCTATCACGTTGATAATCTCTTCCTTGCGGTACGCTTCCTCCTGTACGTTATCCTCGGGCATACCGCGCTCACGGGCGTCGCGTTTCTTTTCACCGGCATGGCGTTCGTCGTCGCGCTCGTGCTCCCCTTCTTCATATCGTTCTACTCGATCTTCGTCCTCCACCGCGTCTGGGACAAGCCGACCTGGGCCGCATACGTGAAATGGCTCATGACGATCCTTATCGCCCTCGGCAGCACGTTCGTCATCATCGTTTCCGACAGCGCCGCGCGGATCTCCGCACGACAGCCTTCTATGCAGAGCTTCGTCGAGGACGCGAATATAGCGAACCGCATCTAAAAACCGGCCGAAGCCGTTTTTATTTTATAGAGTCCGCTATGTTGTAGCTCCCTACTCTCGTGCGGAGTATGGAGACCGTGACGGCGCCTATGCCGAGGTCTCGACCGACGTCAGAGACGAGCTGGCGGACATAGAATCCGCTTCCGCACGAGACGCGGGCCTTGTATATCATGAACGCGTCAGGCGCCCCATCGGCGAAATAGAGGTCCCATGCTTTCAAAATCTCGTCCTGCCTAAAATCGCCCTGAACGGCGCTTATGTCTTTGTATATCATCTCCACGAACCGGTCTTTCGGTATGCTTCGCGAAGAGACGAGCTCGATGTCTTTTGCCTCAACGACATGGATCGGAATATCCTTTTCCGCGAGCTTGCCTTTGCGGGCCAATTCGAATAACGGCACGCCATCGAGGACCTTCGATGAATACGGCGGATATTTCTGCTCGATCTTGCCGGTATATTTTTTGAGAGCGCCCGCGACGATAGCCTCTGAAACGCCGCTCACGGCTTTCGCCAAAGGTCCAGAGGCGATCTTGCCCAATACATCGAACGTATCGGTCTCGACGCCCAGTATGAATTCGAATTCGTAGTCTTTGTCCAAGCCCGTATAGGCTTCCCTCTCCTTGTTCTTTTCGCCCGAAAGCACGACTAGAACGCCTTCGGCCATAGGGTCGAGCCTACCGGCATAGGTCATACGCGTCTTGGCGTATTCCGGATAGGCTTTGACGTACCTTTCCACGGTCTGGAGAGGCGTCTCGCTCTTCTTCTTATAGAGATTCAGTACCGGGTCCATAAGCATATGCTACAATGCCTCCCATGCGAAAGATAGTATTCGATATCGAAACCCGCAATATCTTCCAGGATGTGGGCTCGAACGATCCGCGCGACCTGGATATCTCCGTCGTCTGCCTGTACGACTACTCGACCGATCAGTATCACAGCTTTTTGCAGGAAGATTTCGGCAAGCTCTGGCCGATCCTCGAATCAGCCGATATGCTCATCACGTTCAACGGCGACCATTTCGACATTCCCCTCCTGGATAAATACTATCCGGGCGATCTGACCAAGATCAAAAGCCTCGACCTCCTCAAAGAGGTCAAAAAATCTCTCGGCTTCCGGATCAAGCTGGATTCCATCGCGCAGGCGACGCTCGGCGCGGGCAAATCAGGCCACGGATTGGAAGCGGTCACCTGGTGGAAGCAGGGCGAAATCGAAAAGATCATAAAGTACTGCAAAGACGATGTGAAAGTGACAAAGGACATCTACGACTACGCCCTTAAGAACGGGTCGCTCAAATTCAAAGACGGCCTCGCAGTGAAGGAGATGAAGCTCGACACCCGCGACTGGGAGAAGAAAGTCGAGAGCGCCATGACGTTCACGCTGGGGTTCTAGCGCGCCGCTTTTCGGCTATTTCTGTAGCTTCTCGAGATCCGCAATGACGGCCTCGGCGTGGCCGAGAGGCCTCACCTTTGAATATATCTTGGCAACCTTGCCGGCAGGATCTATCAGGAACGTCGTACGCTCGACGCCCCAGTACTTGTTTCCGTACATAGATTTCTCTTTCCAAACGTCGTATGCCTCGGCAGCCTCCTTTTCCGTATCCGAGAGGAGCGTGAAGTTCAGGCTCTGTTCCTGGCAGAATTTGGTATGCGATTTCTGGTCATCAGGGCTTACTCCGATGATGACCGCGTTCATATCTCCGATCTCGTATTCATGGTCGCGGAATTCCTGGGCTTCGAGCGTGCATCCCGACGTCATGTCCTTGGGATAGAAATAGAGAATGACCCACTGGCCTTGCCAGTCGGAAAGCGACCGGAGCTTGCCATCCTGGTCCTTAAGGGTGAAATCCGGCGCGGGATTCCCAATGAGAGCGATTTGATCGAGCGATTTCATGGATAGGTATGTGTTATAATTTCCTTCATTATACAGCTATATACGTTATGAACGAGCAAAAACAATCCCTTTCGATCCCTCTCGCCATCATCATCGCGGGCGCCCTTATCGGTTTCGGACTCTATTGGAGCGGCCGCGGCTCTGCGCCGGCCCCCGCCGTCGCTGATACCGCGCCGAAAACGACGACCGACGGCATCAAAGCGGTCACGTCTTCGGATTACGTCCTCGGCAATAGAAACGCCCAGATCATGATCGTCGAATATTCCGACCTCGAATGCCCGTTCTGCAAGCAATACCAATCGGTGCTCCACCAGATCGTGAACGCGTATCCGGGCAAAGTCGCATGGGCGTTCCGGCATTTTCCTGTCCACACGAATTCGATCCCCGAAGCCGAAGCGCTCGAATGCGCCGGCGAGATCGGCGGAAACGACGCGTTCTGGAAATACGCTGACCGCGTATTCCAAGAGACGACGTCGAATAACGGCCTCGACCTTTCGAAATTGCCTCAATTCGCCGCCGACCTCGGCATAGACAAATCGCAGTTCGCCGCATGCGCCGCTTCGAATAAATATGAGTCCAAGATCACCGCAGACCGGCAGGAAGCATTGAGCACGGGCACGCGCGGCACGCCGTACAGCGTCATATTCGCGGGCGGAGACAAGATATCGCTCGACCAGGGCGCCCTTCCGTTCGAGGCGATGAAGAACATTATCGACACGGTCCTCAAAAACTCTTAGCGAGAGCGCACCATTCGCAGTCGGGCTTTTCGCAGCCCTGAAAATCGAAGGCGAGTATTTTCCCTGCCGCGTCAGCTATAGTCGTTTCAAGCTCGCGGACCTCTTCGTCCGTTATGACGAATGCCTCGCGGCGCAATCTGCCGCCGTCATCGGGCTTTATGAAATCAAGCGTGCCTGTTTTCATATTCCACTCGCCTGATTTATAGCGGTCGAGGATCAATTTATAGAATACGAGCTGACGCTTGTAATCGCCGTCGGCATCCTTGGTCTTGCCTTCGAGCTTGTTCCGCGACTGCGGCTTGCCGGTCTTGTAATCCACGACGTTTACCGAATCGCTTTCGACCAATTCGACCTTATCCAAGTTTCCGTTCAGGAGTATCTCCGCATCGCCGACCTTGAACGGCACGCCGGAGACTTTATATTCGTTCCAGATGGTGCGCGGGAATTGATAGGCGGCGAGGTACGCTTTGAGCTCTTCTTTTCCCGACGCGACATAATCGGCGAGGTCGCGCTCGGTCATGTGCGTGCGGCGAAGATATTTTTCAAAGAGGCTGACCGCTTCGTCCACAGGCATATCTTCCTCTCGCTTATAAGCCTCGAAATAGTCATGAAGAGCGCCGTGGATAGCTGATCCGTAGAGCTGCGGATTTTCCTGGGCCTTCGGCAGAAGAATGAGGTTAAGGAAAAAGTACCTCCACGGGCAGACGAGGAAATTATTGAGATGCGTCACCGAAAACCCCCGCTCCAAGAAAAGCGAGCGGATATATGCAGGGTCTTTAAAAAGAGATTTTCTGCCGGCCTGTTTTATGGCGATGGAACGGGAGCCGGCCTCTACGGATCGGCGGACATGGGCTTCGGGGATCTCCAGGATGAATCGCGACAGCGAAAGCTCCTTGCCGTCAGAGTCGCGCTCGGAAGAGGTTATGAATACATGCTTTCGCGCGCGCGTGAGAGCGACATAGAAGAGCCTGCGCTCGTCTTCGGCGCCGTCGCCCGCATCGGGAGCGCGCTCCGCGCCCGTTTCCCCACCGATATTCGGCAAAGCGAATGCTTTTCGCGCCTTTTTTCCTCCCCACACATTGTCGTTCGCGTGGACGATGAATACGTATTCGAATTCAAGACCCTTTGAACCGTGGGCGGTCATGAGCTGGACGCCCTGCGGAGGGATAGACGACGCCGCAATACTGTAGCCATGCTCGCGGGCATGGTCGAGGCGCGCCACAAGGTCGCGGAGTGTCGCCGACCGTTCGCGTTCGGCGAATCGCACGACGGTCGAAAGGAGCGCCGAATACAGCGGCACGAGCTCGCGCGATCTCTCGTGCTTCACCACGAACTCGACGAAACCGGATTCATTGGCGATCGTTTCGAATGCATCCACGACGGGATCTCCCGACGCTAACCGGCCGAAGCGCGCCAGCAAGAGCGCGAAAGGCTTCGTAGCTTCGTTGGCGCGGAGAGAATCGATCAAAAGCCCCTTTTCCCTGCGCCATGTTTCGAGCGCGTGGGAAACCGCCGCGATATCGAGACCGAGAAACGGCGCTAAAAGCGCCCGCGCGACGAATTCGTTCTGCGCAGGATCGAGCGACGCGCGGATGACTGAAATCAGAGCCGCGACATACGGATGATCGAGCACATCGGCATCGGCGAGGCGCGCTACGGGGATATGCGCAGCGGAAAAAGCTCTTTCGACGGCTTCGGCGTGGCGGTTATTGCGAATGAGCACGGCGATCTCTTGCGGGGCAACGCCGCTTTCGATCAGTTTTTTCGCTTCGCGCGAGACAAAATCTAATTCGCTCGGAATATCAGGCAGCGTCACGCAATCGATGGCCTTCGGGATCGAGCCGGGTGCTTTCGCCGCGAGCTCAACGCGTAGGCCCTCATCCGGAACGGGATTATTGCCGATGAGCGCATGCGCCGCATCGAGAATGATCTGGTGCGAGCGATAGTTATCGGAAAGCCGTATCAGCTTTGCGCCCGGAAATTTGCGCTTGAAATGCAGGAAATTTTCCAGAGAAGCGCCCTGAAACCTGAATATGGCCTGCTTCTCGTCGCCGACGATAAAGAGATTCGGGTCCTCATGGAATGAAGAGACGAGCTCGAGGAGCTCGTTCTGGGCGGTATTCGCGTCCTGATGCTCGTCAGCCAGTATGTACTGGCTCTCTTCCTGGATACGGAGGCACAGGTCCCGATCGGCAGACAATCCTTTTACCACTTCGATGATCATATCCTCGAAGTCATAGAGGCGGTTCTGCTCGAGCGCTTTTTCATATGCTGCATACGCTCGGACGAGCTCACGGCTCTTCGCCGTGCCGTCGAGCCTATCTTGATATTCGCCTTTTACGCGGCCGGCGTATTTCCCTTTCTCATGGCGAAGGTCCGGCATACTCAAAACGATTTTTTCCTCGGCATCGATGAGCTCGGCAAGCTTGGCGGACGAGATATGATCGCGCTTCAGGTCTTTTACGGCGCTTATGACTTTAGATACATAGTACGTCGGGTCGCCTTTGGGACGGAGGATACCGAAATCGCCCCCGTCGTCGCCCGTTTCGAGGAGCTTCTCGACGAGGGCGATCTGCTCGAGCCCTTCGACGTGCTCGGCGCCGATGATGCGCGGGAATCGGTCAGGATACGTCTTGATGATGTCGTTCGCGAAGCTATGGAACGTATGGAGGCGGACGCGGTACGCTGCGGGGCCGATGATGTCAGCGAGCTTCTTGCGCATGGCGCGCACGCCCGATTCGGTGAACGTAAGCGCCAAGATCGCGTCAGGAGGCGTATCTGTCCTTTTGAGGATATTCGCTATGCGGAGCGTGAGGATGGTCGTCTTGCCCGTTCCGGGTCCGGCAATGACCATTACCGGGCCGTCGATCGTGTCTACGGCCTCTTTTTGACCTTTGTTCAGATTCCTATAGCGCTCGTCAAAAGACACATCTTGTCTCGATTAGCCGCGCTTCAAAGCGAATGTGAGCGTGTATTTGCCCGGACCGGCGAGAGATATCGCGATGGCCGAGAGGAAGAGCGTGAGATCGAATTCGTATCCGCCGATGAATCCGTGAGAGATCTTCACGAGAAAGGTCGAGCCGAGCATGACGATGGCCAAAAGTATGCCTGACCAGCCTGTCGCGACGCCAAGGAGCATCGAGAGGCCGCCGACGGCTTCGACCGTCGCTACGATATACGCCCAAAACGGCGAAAGGTGCATCGCCGAGAAGAATTCGAGCGTTCCCGGCATATCCATGAATTTCGTCGCTCCGTGGGCGAGGAATACGAGACCGAGGGCGATGCGCACGAGAAGGAGCGCTACGTCAGTATTGTTGGATTTCATAAGGGAAGGTCTAATTTCTAATATCTGTATTGTATCATGCGAAAAAACCGGGCCTGTCCGCCGATCATATGACCGTCGTGCGCTTGCCTTCGTCGTCCAAAATGACGAGTTTGTATATTTCAAGCAGCGCCGAAAGGAGCGCGATCACGAGCGGGCCGAGGAAAAGCCCGATCGGCCCAAAGAATATGATGCCGCCCACGACCGAGAGCAGGACGAACAGCGGGTGGACGGTGAATCCCCTGCCCACGACGAACGGCATCACGAAATTATCCACGAGCCCTACGACGATCGTGCCCCAGACAAGGACGCCGACCGCAGGGACGAGCCTGTCGAGAGCCAAAAGATAGAGGCTCGCAGGGATTATGGTCAGGCCCGCGCCGATGCCCGGGAGAAGCGACACGATGGCCGTGAGCATGCCCCAGAGGATCGCGTGCGGCACGCCGAATATGGCGAAGCCGATAGTCGCAAGGATGCCTTTGATCAAAGAAGTGAAGAGCGAGCCGCGGACAACGGAGTTAACGGCGCGCTCGATCTTTTCGATGATCTGATTGTCGTATCTGTCGGCGAGCGGCGAAAGGTCTATGACCGTCTTCTTGAACGCATGTCCGTCGCGGAGCATGTAGAAGAGGCCGACGATGGCGATGAAGGTGCTCAGCGCGACCGACGACGCCGACGAGAATATGCCGCCGGCATTCCGGACGAGGCTGTCGGCGACGCCTTTCACATAACCCTTGACGTCTATGTTCCATGCGGGAAAAAGCGAATGGAGAGGGCCGATGACGCTGTCAGAGATCATATCAAGCGCTCCCCTGTTCCCGTCGCGGACGTCGGTGTAAAAATTAATCGACTCGATCGTCGCCTGATGGATGAGGATGCCGAGCGGGACGAGAGCGACGACGAGGACGAAGAATACCGTCGCGAGCGTCGCGAGCGTACGGCGATTGCCCCATTCGCGCAGGAGGAACTGGTGGATCGGACGCGCTACGATCGCGGCCATGAACGCCAGAGCGAGCGGCGCTATGAAGGACCAGAACAGGCAGACCGTGAGGATGGCGACGAGGAGAAGGATCCCGATAAAGAAATGAAGCTGGAGTTTCTTGGTGTCCATGGCTTCATTATAGCCTAGAGCTCCGTCTTCGCTATCGAGCGCGAGCGGGCGCGAGGGTTCTTCTCTATAATGAGACGGCACTTATCCGAACAATACGCTTTATCCGCCTTTATGCATGCTTTGCAGCAGAGCATCTGGTTCCTACAGTCCTGGTTGGTGCAATCCGCGAAGGTTTCGGTCTTCGCGCCGCATTTCTCGCAGACGCCGATGACGTCGCGTGCCTTTCCTTTTCCGCCGCCGAAATCCATGGTCACGCGCCCGTCGAACACATAGAGCGATCCCTTGAAATGGACGCCCGGATACTTTTCCATGAACGATACGATGCCTCCGTCGAGCTGGTACACGTCCTTGAATCCTTTTTTGATAAGGTACCCTGACGCTTTTTCGCATCGGACGCCGCCCGTGCAGACGGTGAGCACTTTATCCTGTGCGAATCTCTTCAATTTCGGCATGACCTTCGGCAAGTCGCGGAAGTTTTTAAGAGGCGGCAAGATCGAGCCTTCGAATGCGCCGACCTTGTGTTCGTAGTCGTTCCGCATATCTATGATCGTGAATTTTTCGCCCTTATCGAACCATTTTTTAAGGTCGGCCGGCTTCAGATGGACGCCCGTTGTCTTCCGAGGATCGACATCCGCGTCCTTATTTTTTTCCAAAGAGAGCGACACGATCTCCGGTCGGACTTTGACCGAAAGGCGAGGAAACGCGACGCCTGTGCCCTGGCTTATCTTCCAATGTACGCTCTTGAACCCCGTCTTAGAGTTCAAAAAACGCCTATACGCGCGGGTATCCTTTATAAGGCCCTCCAGAGTCCCGTTTATGCCCTCCTTAGCCACGATGATGCGGCCCTTGAGGTTATGGCGGTCGCAAAAATCCCGCTGCTCCCTGGCGAATTTTTCGGGATCCCGCACGGATGTGTATTTGTAATAAAGGAGTATCTCGTGGCTCATATGGCTGGCTTATGCGAGCCATTCTATACGAAATCGCCCGAAAATAAAGCTTGCGCTGCGGTCGGCCTTAGCCCCAGATGCCGATGACGAGCGTCATCGCGAGGACGACGAGAAGCTCGTGGCCGATGGACACGAGGAAGAACGTCCAGTTGTCGCCGCCAAAGATGACGTCGAAGAGCTTGATCGGGAGAACGAACGCGACCCAGACGGAAAGCGCGAGGACGATCATGCCTGCGATAGACGTCACGACGAGAGAATTAAACAGAGCGGCGATGACGATAGCAGTCACCAGGGTCGAAGCCGCGGTCACGGCCCATACCGGGAGCATGGACTTCCCCGCTTTTTTAGCTATGAGCTTGTCCTCGCCCCAGGACTGGGACTTTTTCCAGATATTGCCGAAAGCCCACGGCGAATGCCAGATAAAGCCGATCATGATACCGACGGCGGTCGCGGCGATAACGACGATATAGTTGATGTTCTCGAAAAACATGGAAATAAATGGTTATGAATGTACGATTATTATACGGACTAAAATAGAGATTAAGAAAAGCTTAATTTGTGTATAACTCCTGATTGTGGCAGTCTGCGGCCTATATACAATAGACAGCAACCTGAAAACCCATGAGAATACTCGTTATCGACGACGATCCTGATATCCGCGGCTTCCTTAAAGAAAAGCTCTCGTCCGAAGGCTTTACGGTGGACACGGCAGGCGACGGCGCCGAAGGCTCATACATGGCCCGCGTTAATGAATACGACGCCCTCATCCTCGATAACGTCATGCCGCGAAAGAACGGCAAAGAGGTGCTGAAAGAGGTTCGCGCGAGCGGCAAGAACATGCCCGTGCTCGCCCTCTCCGTTATGTGCGACATAGACGACAAGATCGAGCTCCTCGATCTCGGCGCGGATGATTACATCACCAAGCCTTTTTCGGCCAAAGAGCTCGTATCGCGCCTCCGCGCCTTGGTCCGCAGGCCGGCACAGATAATCTTACCTGTCCTCACCGCAGGCGACTTGGTCCTCGATACCGCCCGCCAGAGGGCGATCGTCGGAGAGCGCGAAGTGTACCTTACCCGGAAAGAATTCGCTCTGGCCGAATGCCTCCTCCGAAGTGCGGGCGCCATCGTATCGCGCGGGACACTCCTTGAAAGCGTCTGGGAAAGCGACGCCGATCACCTATCGAATACCATCGAAGTCCATATGCGGAACCTCCGCAGGAAAATAGACGGCGATTCAAGGCGCAAGATCATACACACCGCCCCAGGGCGCGGCTATTGGATCGGGGTCCAGGATAAAGTTATGCGTTAGCGTCGACCGATTAGAGGCTGTACGTCCACGGAGTCGGAATGGCCATAGCCATGAGGAGAAAGCCGATGATGGCCATATTCTTCTGGAATGCGATGCGCGCATTCATCTTTGCCATAGGATCGGTCTCTTTCCAGTAATCGTGCATCTTGAGCGTGACCGGAATCATGAATACGAGGAGAGCGATAAGGCCCCAGAACACCGCGACGCCCGACAGGATCGAGAGAGCACCCGCGAGGAGGAGTAGGCCGCTGCCTGTTATGGCGAGCTTTGGAGCCGGAACGCCTTTCGAAGCGGCGTAGCCGACCATGTGCGAACCTTTGATGACGTGGTTATAGGCGTTGATGAGGAAATAGAGACCGACGATGATTCGTCCGAGAGTGAATGCGACAGTCATGTGTGTCAAAAGAATGCTAAAGGGATAACAGTTCCAGTATACACCGCCGCTCCTATTACTGCTTCCTGCGATGGATCATGATCTGGTTCCCGTCAGGGTCTTCGATCAGGACCATATTGCACGACGGCCATTCTGCGGGTTCCATAAGGAATTTGACGTTCGCGGCTTTCAGCCTGTCCACGAATGCCTGGAAATCGTCTACTTCGAGAGCGGCCGTGGCGCCCGTCTTGCCGGGCTTGAAATTGGGCGCGCCTGCACCGATGACGAGGCAATGCTCGTCATGCTCCCCTATCCAGTATTCGATAAAAGCGAAGTCGTTGCCCTGCTCCATGACGGAATCAGGCTTCAGTCCGAGCGTCCCTTCATAGAATGCGCGGGCTCGTCTGACGTCGGTAACGGCATACGCCACGAAAGCGATTTCTTTGATTTTCATATGATTATTGTATGAGCTATATACCTACTACGTCTAGCGCTCTATCTCCCGCTCCATATCCTCGACCTGCTTGTGGATGACCTTCGAGGCTTCGGTGAGGTTCTTGCGAAGGCGCGTGACGATAGCGTCCTCTTCGTCGGTGAGCTTGCGCTTGCTCTTGGTGTGTTCGAGCAAGTGTATGCTGTCCTCGACGTCTTCCTTGAGGAGAGCGAACGCCTTATCTACCATGCGTTCGACGTCGTGGAGCTCTTTGCGAAGCTTCTTCTTCATGATACGGATCTTGTGGAAGCCGAACATGAATATGAAGACGATGGCGAATGCGAGCGCGGCGATAGGGACGGTGATAGCGAGAGCGCTCATGACCGAATAGCCCAGAGATATGAGCCATGACGTGCGGACGAGCACCACTTTTTCAGGCGAAGGCTCGCTCTGGGCGCCGCGCTTGTCCATGGCGACTGCGGTCAGCTTATAGGCGCCGCTCGGAAGCTCGGAATCGAATACGACGGCCCAATTGCCCTGATTATCCGACGTGACGGTCTGGGTGAACGGATCGTCGTCGCTCTTGGCGAGGACCGCTTTCACCATAGCATTCGGCGAAGACACGCCCTTGACCACAAGAGGTGACGAATCGCTTATCTTTTCAGGGTACGACGTGATCTTCGGCGCCGTTATGCCCGCGACACTGAAGTCTATGGACGTCGACGTGAAGTTATTGGCCTCATCGAATGCCTTGGCGATGATCGTATGCGGACCCGGAGAAAGTGTCGGAGCCGTGAATACGCTCGTACCGTCGTCGCGCCAGGTGATCGGATCCTTGAGGTCTATCTGAACTGTGTAATGGTCTATGCCTGAACCGCTATCCGTCGCATTGAATGAGAACTGCGGCGTAGGATCGGTATCGTCGGACGTCGAAAGAGGCTTTATGACGAAGCTTTCAGGCTTGGTGCCGTCTACCTTGAAGAGATAGTGATTGATCGCTCCCCAGCCGTGGTCGTTTTTGAACTGGACGTGGAGGTACCAGACGCCGTCTTCGATGTCGGGTATGGTCTTGCTCTCTATCGCAGGGGTATAGACGACCGTTGGCGTCGAGCCCGGCAGCCTGCCGAGGAGTATGCGCGCGGACGACACATCGCCTGGAACGTCCCACGAGAACGCGCCTTCATGGACCGCATACCAATGCGTCGAATCGGGATACGTAGACGATCGGACAATCGGCTTTTTCGGAGCCAGAGGATCAACGGCCGGTTCGGAATCGGTAGCCGGCGCAGAGACCGTCGGCGCAGGCGATGCCGGCTCCGTCGAGCCGCTTAACATATACGTGGCGTTGTAGAGATTTTTGAGGATATTCGTGCCGCTGCCGTCATTGGCGAGCACTGATCCAGACGAGAATTTGATCTGGGCCGTTCCCTGCCCGACGACACGGAACGTTATGGTAACGAGAGAGCCGCCGGAGCCGCTGAAACCAGGGTTAGGGACGACGCCTTCGAACGAGACCGTGCCCTGGCTATTTGAGAACGACGGATCCTGTACCCACAGAGTCAGAATCGAACCCGTCTTGGATACGGAGACGACCTGGAGCTTTTCTACGGGAAAGGTCACCGTCCCCGAAACGGCATTGATCGCTTGCGCGAGAGACGATACGTAGACGCGCGCGGAAAACGTCTGTCCCGGCGTGTATGAGCCGGAAGACGGAGAGACATAGAGCGTGTCGGCAGAGGCAAAGAATGGAACGGCGAGAACTATCGCCGCACAGAGGAAGATCGCCGCCTTATATACGTAAGAGCGCATAGTGCCAGTATGAGGATAAGTATACCCCAAAGAGAGAGGCTCTCCCAGTAGCGCGGGCCGAAGGTTGAGGATATCCGGACGTTACCCGCCTTATCCACGGCTTTTATGAAAATCCGCTTGGAATATGAGGCCTGATCGAGTTCCAAAGGACTGGTGACGACCATGTAGGCCGATGGTTTCGGAGCGAAGAAGCGAGAGACGGCATATTCATAATGATCTATGCCCGTATTCTTGTCCGTAGCCGAGAACGATACGAAGGCCTTGCCGTCAAAGAGGTCTTTCGAAGAGGCCACAACAGGCGCAAAGCCTTCCGGCGAGACCGCATCGGCGATCAACACGGTCGCCGTGCTCGAACCGGCCTGAATGGTGACGGATGCGGGAGTCGAACGGGTCGCGACCGCTGTCCCTTCCCCGTTGTTCTTAAGGACGATGAAGTCTGATGGCCGGAGCATTGCTATGCCCGCCTTCGAAGATCTCGCGATGAATGAGAAGAGCTCGAATCTGCCTTGGAAACCGCCTGGAGTGATGCCGGAGAATTCTATGAAAGTCGGTCTGGCCGGCGTCGCAGGGACGATCGTCGGCTTCTCTATCCAGACGGTTATAGCCGACTGTGCTTCGTATGTGCGGAGCACGGAAAGCGCGCCTTGATCAAGGCTGATCGATCCGGAGACGGCATTCGCTTTGTCTTTCTCGGTATCGAGAAGGACTCGGACGAGGATCTCTTCGCCCACGGTCGCGGTTTTAGGCGCGTCGAGTGATACGACCGCGGCGGCCGCAAGCGCGGGCGCTGCGAATATCAAGACCATCGCGGTGAAAAATATCTTTTTCATATTATCCGGTCCAGTTATACGCCAATATCGAGAAGTCTATGAGATCCACCTTGCCGTCGCCGTTCAAATCCACGTTCTTCGGAGGGTTCGGCCTCTTGAACCAATATGCGAGGATCGAATAGTCGACGAGGTTGACCTTGCAGTCGGCGTTGAGGTTACCGCGCACGTTGCAGGCCTTGGTAGGCGCAGCCGCCAGGACATTCTGAGTGCCTACGATGAACCCGACGGCCGCGCTGTAGGCCGTGATCTCATTCCCTACCGATGTCTTAGATTTAGCGCTGTGATCGCCCAATTCCAGGGGCGTCGTATCGAAGTTATACAGATACACGCCGCCTGCGTCCGAATCCGTCGTCACGAACATCGTCTGGTCCGAATTGACCTGTATGGTGACATTACCCTTCTGCGCCGTCTGACCAAATATAGCGATGTCGTCGCCGCGCTTGACCTCCGACTTATCGAGGGCAATCGTCGGCGTTATGAATATGCCTCCAATATTGGTCGTCACGCCCGACGTGACGCTCGCGGGGAATGTGAGAAGGCTCGATCTGCGGCCCTGATCGTCTTCGCTATAGACGGAGAAAAAGTAATTCCCCGGACCCAGGTTCGAGACCGACACCTTGAAATTAGCCGTCGCGTCGGCGACCGTCGTCGTGATAACCGTTGCGTCCTTGAGGATCGTGACGGTGCTTTTCGGATATGCCCGGCCCGAAAAATTGACGCCTGACCCGCTTCCCGAAGGGCTTGTATATCCTGTTCCGCCGCCCCCGCCACCACCTCCACTGCCGCCTCCGCTCGACCCTCCGCCCGTCGTCGAAGGAGCGGTAGGAATGGCAGAGACCTCGGTAGACGTCGCTATCTGGTTGCCGAGGGCGTCGAAAACTTTGATGATGAAGTAGTAGCGAATGCCCGGAGCGAGCCCCGACTGGGAGGAAGAGAGCGCGTTGCCCAGGCTAAACATCGTATATGGACCGCCCGGAGAGACCGATTGCCCGACCGAATAGCTCGTCACATTCAATCCGTTCGATGCTTCAGACGCCGTCCAGGACAGGTTCACCGCCGCCGTGTCAGGCGTCGCGGCCACGATCGGCGTGGATACGAGAGGAAAATATTCGAAACCGCTGAACAGTCCGTATGAAGCACTATCCGAAGGCCCGATCGCCGCCTGCGACACGACGCCCGACAGGCCGAACGACGGCGACGTGCCGTAGCCTGCCGGAAATATGACAGGATTCGACGAACGATAGCTCACCGACGAATATTCCTGAGCCGAGACGGCGGAAAAGGCGCCCGTGAGCATAAGGAGACTGAGAGCCGCGATGCTTCGAGAAGCGCGCATGGCCTTTATCCTATTTCGATCCCGAGGAAGCCGGCGGAGGTACGTTCAAGGGAGAGACCTCTATGATCTTGTCGAGAGACGGCCTCCAGAGAATGGCCTTCCTGGAATTGGTATATATGAGGACCTTGTCGCCTACGACGGCATTGGCGAAGAAAGGCTGATCCTTGAGCCTCGCCGGATCGGATACCGTCGCGAGGGTCGGCGTCTCGTCGGCGGGAAGCACGATGTATCGGCCGATCTTCGACACGAGCCCTTTGATCTCGGCATCGGCGACGAGATTCGGATTTTCAAGAGCGGCGACCCTGTGCTGAAGGCGCGCGGCGTAAGAGAGAGAGGCGACGATAATGACAATGAGGCAAATAAGGGCTATCTGGACAGGTTTAGGCGTCTGCTTAAGGGTGTTCATAATGAGAAGTATATCAAAACGACCGGTTGTTTTTAAGAAGGGTGCCATACACGATCGAAGATATGCCGGAGATGGTATCAGAGAGGCCCGCAAAGCTCTTTCCGCGACTCATTATGCAGAGAACGTAGGGCTGGCCGGGCTTATACACGACGCCGCAATCATGGAGCTCGCGCATACCGTCATCGGTAGTCCTTTCACCGAACTTATGCGACACGACGACGCCTTTCGGGACGCCTTTCGCGAGTCCGTCGGTAAAGAACGTCTCTGAAAGGAGCGAAAGGACGCGCTCGGAGTCATCTTGGCTCAAATACGACGCGTTATAGAGCACGCGGAAGAACGACCCGAAATCCCGGACATTGATCGAATAGCCCTCGGGAGACGGCGCTTCTATGCCCAGATCGCTGTATGACGCGAGGAGCGCCGGTGTATTCACCGAATTGATGATGAGATATGCGGCATTGTTCTCCGAATAGACAAGCATATAGCGGGCAAGCTCTTCGAGGGTATACGCCTTCCCTCTTTCTATATGCTCCGGCGGAACGAAATTCTGCATGCCATCGAAATTATCGTCACCCTCTTTCAGAGTCGCGGGTCTCAGAAGGATCGAAGGGTCATTCTCCGCCTGCTTATAGAGGGCGATCGCCGTCGGCACCTTGAGAAGGCTTCCGGGGGCGAATCTATAAGAGCTGTTTATGTTCACGTAAGGGCCATTGTTGAGGTCACGGAAATAGACTGCGACATCTTCGGCGGCGTCTTTGGCTTTTTGCCTCTCTATGAATGCATTGAGCTCCTCGGTGATCTCCGCCGCATCGCCGTTCATGAGATTGCTCGCCTGGTAGTCTCCGCATTCGAGGAGAGGGCTGATGAACCTGTACCTGGTATTGCGCTCGATGACGTCGGTATCAGGAGATGCCACGTCGGAAGCGATCGAATACCTGCCGGCCGCGAAGCCGAGAGCGAGCGCGGCGAGGCATATGACGACGGCTGCTGGTTTCTTAAGGAGAGTCATGGCTGCGGAAAGGATGAGGCGCTCTCGCCGGGATCGGTCGGCGGCGGCCCACCGCTCGGCTGAAGCGTAACAGGAATATCGTCGGTCGTCGAAGCAGTCGTCGTTCCGGCACTCTCACCGAGTCCCGCCCCTTCCGCCGCCGGAGTCGTCGTAGGCGTCGTGAGGTCTATCGGCGGAGGCGCTTCGGTAATAGTCGAACCGCTTATGCCGGTCTGCCCGTCGTCCGACACTCCCGCCTGTAGCGGCTCCGGAACCCGCTCTTGTACCGGCGCGCTCTCGTCGCGGGATGTAAAGAGCTTGGCGTTCTTTACCGCAAGGGCTATCCAGCTGAATCCTATGTCGCCCGGAGCCGGCTTATTGAGGCGTATCGTGAAGCCCGTGGCGCTCTTGCGCGCAACGATATAGCGGATGTCCTGGTCAAAGATCGCGTCTCCGAGGTCCTGACTCGACGATGCGGCCTCAAGGGCGATCGTGGCGCTCACGATCGGCATCTCGATGTATTCGCGGTCGAAGACGACGGCAACTTCCCGGGCGCCTGACTTGATGACGGCGCTGCCGCCGGTATCGGTCGTGAAATACGGCCTGCCGAAGAACGTCGCGTCAGAGAGTATGTCCACCGTAGTCGAAGCGGACCCGATCGTCGCTACAGAGAGGCCTTCTGCCGTGAGGCTCTGCGCGCTGACGCCTCCCGCGAAGAAGCCGTTGCCGAGCTCGTCGAGCATGACGGAAAGGGTCGTCGTGGACGCGTATCCAAGCGTCGTCGAGGCGTCAGTAGACGAAGCGTCTATGCCTGCGACCGCGGCAATAAGAGAGGTCTTGAATATATTAAGCCCGCGGGCAGTGAATGCGTCCGCCTCTATATCGCGCGCCTTGACGGTATCTGCTTTTATAGAATCGACCGCGAGTGTGGCCAATCCCTCGATCGAATCAGCGTGCATGAGATGGGTCGTGATGGTCGGAGATATGATCTCGGAGACCGCGCTTATCTTATCGGCGAACAATTCCGAACGAGCCGCGGCCTGGTCTGCGCGCGACATCTTGAGGCCGTCGAGGTACGCGAGTATCTGCTGGCTGCGCGAGGCGCTCGATCGCGCCGAGGTAGTCGTCGCATCGGCGGCCATGTCTTCCGTATCGGTAGCTTCCCCGTCAGCGATCGCGATAGAGTTTCCAGGGACGACGCCGTTCAGGGCGATGGCATCGTCTATGGATGCGCCGAGATAGTCGACGAGATTCACGAACATCATGATCGTGCCGCACTGACGATTCGCCGCCGTACCACCCGCAGGACAATCCTGGGCCTTTGACGGATCGAAGGATTCGAGCGCGTGACCGATGACATGGCCGGCAAGAGTCGCCTTCATGGCATATCCGGGAACGCTCGAAGGCGTAAGCTTGTCACCCGTACGAATGATGCCGTTCTCGGTCGACACTTTGACCGGCACGCGGCCTATGAGAGCGATCGGATACGAGTCTTTGGTATACGCGCCGGCAACAAAGCCCGGATCGGTGGACACGACGCCGAGAGCGTCAGGCTGATACTGGTACGTCGTCGGCATAACGCCGTGATTGTTCTGCGGATCGATAGCCACAACGGTGCCGTTCTCCAGAGGGACCTGCGACGTATATCGCTCGGCGAGGTCGGCGCCCGAGGTATTTATAGTCGCCCCGTCGGCGCTGTATATGTTGCCATTCGACGTGATGCGGAGCATCGTAGCGCCGTCGGCCTGGAGGTTAAGGAAATCTATATCCTTGGTGACTGCGATCTCGCTCAAGACGGGTTGGGTGACCGTTCGCTGGGTGGATACAGGGGTCGAGCCGTTATACCAGACATCCTGATAGACGCCTGTATATGAAGGGAAATCGCGCTTGAAATTAAACGTTACCTGTATCCACTTCTCGCCTATGCCCGGATTGATCTTTTCGCCCGGCTTGTCTATCGACCTTGTCGGCGCGTCCTGAAGATCGGTCTGGGTGGCTGCGGTCTTTACTTCCGCCGAGACTCCGGCATAGCTCGGGCTTATCTTCCAACTGAGGACGGAACTCGAATCGAGGTCCGAAATGAGCATCTGTTCGGTCTTATAGAGACCGCTCGATACCCATCCCGTATCGACTTCGTGCGTGACCGTAGATGAGGCGGTCGTGGATGCCGAACCGTCTATAAGAAGGAACTTGCCGTCGGGACGCTGGAATGCGATGGCGCCCGGTCCTACGCCGAGATACTGGCCGAAGCCTCCCGGCGTAGTAAGCAAAGTGGAGGTCGCGATCGCGCTCGGGCCATTTCCCGTCGTCGGATAGAAGATACCCTGCGCTCCACCCGTAGGCAGATCTTCGGTCACTCCCTGCTCGACGCCGGCCTTTTCGACATATATCTGCGACTTGGTCGTAGAGGCCGAGCCGATCATGACGAGCCATGATCCGTCCTGGGTCATCGGAATAGCGAACGTTCCTTCGGGCTTCAATCCTCCTGTTGGCAGGGTCGCGGCGAGCGTCGGCCCGACGATCATGCGGTTCGTGATCGGATTATATATGTTAGTGGTCGATATGAACGCGCACGTAGAGGCCGTGGCGCCGCCCTTTATGATGAGCCACATGCCATCGCCCCTCTGAATGGCCGTCGCGCCCGGACCCGTACCGGTCACTACAGTGATGTTAGGGTTCGCGCGGAACTGCATCTGATTAGGGTCGAAGAGGTTCGTCGCCGTAGTCGGGGTACAGGTCTCGTTCGTCGTACCTGGAATGAGGAGATAGGTCCCGTCAGGGCGCGAAAGTGCCATAGATCCTCCGCCGACGACGTTCTGGGTCACGGGACCTTGGATAGTGCTGTTCTGAAGCGGGTCATAGATCGAGGTGCCCGTGGTAAAGCTTCCGTGAACGATAAGATATTTGCCCGTCGGCAAAGGTATGACGAGCGCGCCGCGGCCAGCATTGCCAGTAAGAGGCGGGCCATACGTGAACGTATTCGTCACGGGATCATATATGTTCGTCGTCGTGGTTCCTGTCCCGGCCGTGCTGTTACCAGTCGAGTTGCCTATGACAATGAGGAACTTGCCGTCAGGGCGCTTTACTGCAAGAGCACCGAGACCTATGTTTGTAGTCGGACCGGTTCCCAAGCTGGTTATAGCCTTGGTCGCAGGATTATAGAGCTGGGCCGGCACTATGGAAGACGGTGTCGAAGAGCCCGCGATGATCACAAATGTGCCGTCAGGGCGCTTCATAACGAGGGTAGAAGACGAGATTCCGTAGAGGAGAGGTGTCGAAGTCGCGAACGCCGCATTGAAATTCGCCGCATCTGTTGCGTTCACGGTTCCGTTATATTCAGGATTCGAGACTTGAGAATAGGCTAGCCCGATGCCATCCGTCTTTACCTGTAGATTGACCGTTATCGGTATCGTCGAGGTAGCAGAGCTCGTCGAGAACGAATTGCTTGCGAAATCGATGAAGCTCTTCTTATAGAGCGCTCCGTTATTGATAGTGAAATCGTAGATCGTAGGATCTATGGTGTTCCTGCTATATCGCGTCTGGCCCGTCTTTCGGATATTCCACTCCTGGTCGTTGAATTTCGGCAGGTCGCGCTGCAGATACACCTTGACCTGAACGCGATTGTCAGTGGTGTTATCAGGACGCACGGGGTCACCGCTAGACTCGACCGTATGGTACGTGCCGGAGCACGATCCCGTGCCCGTTTTGACCATGAACGTATAGGTTCCTTCGTTCGCCGTATGCCACGTCAGGGTAGATTGGGTGTTAAGGCCCGGCGCCGACATACATTCGGTTTCATAGCTCGCCGAAAGTTCCGGCGACGAGCCGGTTCCGCCGATGACATAGCCGAAGTCATAGTCCGTGACGGCCGATGCTGACGCGCCGGCGCCTACGATCGCATAGTGGCCGTTAGGCCTTATGAACGCCGTGGCGCCTACGTTCAAGGTTCCGCCCGCTGGAAGACTCTGTCCTGCCGTGAACATGCTTCCGATCGAGGCGGTAGGATCGATGATGTTCGTCACGCCGGAGGTGGATCCGATCAGGAGAAGGTATGTTCCGCCCGTCCTCCATATAGCCTGCGCGCCGTCCTTGAGCGCGACGGTCGGTCCGGTGCCGAGGGACGATATGGTTCCTGCAGCGGCATTGGTCGTCGATGCGGTCTCTGCAGGATCATAGATATATGCGGTGCTTATAGCGCCCGGCAACAGGATAAACCGTCCGTCGCCCTTTCGTATCGAGAACGCGCCCGCAGCGACCGCCGGGAAACCGGATATAGGGTTCTTAACCGTGAATGCTCCCGTAGTTCCCAAGTTCGGATTATAGAGATAGTTCGCCGTTCCGCCTCCCACGATGACGAGGAACGTGCCGTTATCGCGCTGGATGGAGTGCGCGCCCGCGCCGAACGTATCGGTCGTGAGCACGGGACCAGAAGTAAAAGTATTCGCCGTCGGGTCGTATACGGAGGTGTTCACCGAGCCTCCGCACATGACGAAATATTTGCCGTCAGGGCGCTGGAAAGCGTTCGTGCCCGTGTTCGGAGCGGAGCATCCGGTGACGGTCGGTCCGGGCATCGCCTGGATGCGGCCGTACGGATCGATGAGCGTAGTCGTGTTAACGCCGCCGGCATGGATAACAAGGTAGCGGCCGTCAGGGCGATGGAGCGCGATCGATCCGGCTCCGGCATTGGCGGTAAGCGTGGTGCCGAGCGGAGTCATCGTGCTCGAATAGCCGTCCCAGACTGATACCGCGGTTCCGCCGCCGTGGATAACGACGTACTGGCCATCGTCACGGAGTATGACTTCGCCGCCCGCTCCCATAGCCGTCGGGGTCGTCGTCGCCGATGCGGTGAACATACCCGAACCGACGCCGCTCGTAACGGCATTCGTCGAGGTGCTGTCATTAAGGTCGATAGTATCGTTCTTGGACGTAACGTTGTTAAGGATAGCCGTCGGATCGAAGGTGAAATCCGACGCCGTCCCCTTGGATGTAGACGTCTTTACGATATCGTTCGTCGTTGCCGATATGGTGACCCCGCCATTGTTGCCGACGACGAATTTGTCGACGCCTGAAGCGCGGAGCGCAAGGAGCGATCCATTGCTGGTCTGGTCTATGACGGCAGCGGCAAGGGCGTTAGAGCTCGACACCGAGAGGGTCGCGACAGGGCTCGTCGAACCGATGCCGACATTGCCCGCATTGTCTATGGTCAAGCGGGGCGTGAGCGTCGTAAGGCTATCGTTCGCCTCTCCTATGGTGAAAGCTCCCTGAGAAGAGGACGCGTAGAAATGCTTCTGATCGACGCCCGCAGTCGGGTCAGAGATGACGATCTGCGGCCTCGTCGAAGTCGCGACCTGGAGGGCGCCGAACGGCGTCGAAGTGCCTACTCCGAACTGACCGGTCGCTTTTACATAGATCAGGCCTCCCGCGCCGCCGAGGGAGAGGCCGTCATTGAACTGGATCTGGCCGTTCGTGCCACCCGCGCTCGCCGCACCAGCGTTTATCGTACAATCCGTCCTCGCCGATCCGTTGTTATCGGCGCAGGAAACGCCTGAACCGGTGAAGTTGAGCACCGTCCTTTGGGTAAGGCCGCTGCCTTCGTCCTGGATAGTCGCGTACCCTCCGCCCGCTCCGGCGGCGGTTATCTGGGTCGAGCCGTCAGGGAATTTGAAGCCTCCGGTTCCCGAATAGATGAGGCCGTTGACTTCGAGCTTTGCTGTAGGCGTCGAAGTGCCGATGCCTATGTTGCCCGAGCCGTTCACTATGAAATGAGTTACCGTCGAAGAACCGACGATGAATTCCGGCGCGCCGACGCCGTTCCCATTCGGATTGACGGAGAGAAGGCCCCACGGAGTGGTCGAGCCTATGCCGACGAGGCCGCCCGAGGTTATGGACATCCTCTGATTCGCGCTCAGCTGTCCACCGCTATAGAAGCTCAACGCGCCGGCGGCGTTCAGTGCGCCGATGCTCAAGCCGCCCGTATCGTTGCCGGCGAGGATGGTCGTCCTCGGATTATATATCGTTCCCGAGCCGGTGTAGCCTCGGCCGACGTAATCGAATTCGCCGTATTCGACGCCGGATGTATTCTGGCTGCCGCCCACGGCAACCGATGCGAAGGCCGCATTGCCCGCATTCGGATTGACGAACTGCATGTAAGCGCCGCCGTTCGCATTCTTCTCGACATAGAGGGCGCTGCCCGTATTCGGCGTCGTCGTACCGACGCCCACTTCCCCGTTCGCATTCACGACGAGGCCCGATCCGCGGACCGCGAGGAGCGACGCAAAGAGATTCGTCGACGATGCCGTGGTCGAGAACAAGCTCGTCGTGGTGGCATTCGTGGTGGTCGATGTTTGGGAAGTGAGGGCGAATACGGTCGACGATGCAGCTACGATCACGCCTCGCGTAGTCGTAGGAGCCAGATAGAGACCGCTTCCCTGAACCGACCAGTCGCGGAACTGCGACGAATAATAATCTGATGAAGATGTCGCCCACAATTGCGCCACGGTCGCATAGTCTGTTCCCGCTACTGCGGCCAATATGGAACCGGAGCCATTCGTCTTCAAGAGCGAATTAGCGATCGAGGAGACCGCGAGATTGGTCGTGGTCGCTTGGGTCGCCGTCGCATTACCCGTGATATTGAGATTGCCCGTGATCGTAGACGACGCCTGCGACACGAAGCCGCCGTTCGCGAGTATCGTTCGCGTCGTCGTCGGAGCGAGGTATCCGCCGGAGAGAGCGAAGTCCCTG
>DASZXC010000013.1 GCA_035546035.1 Candidatus Paceibacterota bacterium | reverse complement strand
GACCACAGCTCATTATCTGATGGACGCGCTCGCCCCATCCGGCGTGAAGATCACGCGCCTCGCCCATGGGGTGCCGGTAGGCGGCGAGCTCGACTATCTGGACGAAGGCACGCTCTCGGCCGCGTTCAAGGCGCGGCGCGGACTCTGATCGACTTCTTCAGCCAAATCTCGACGTCGCCCACTTTCTTGTCCTCGCGAAATTCTTCGAGCGCGGTTCTGATCGCGGGATATGACATCGCCCATTTGCGCCAGCCGCGCCCATCGATCAGCACCACGTCTGGTTTGTTGGCACGCAGATCATGAACCAAGACCTGACGGGAAAGCTGCGCGTATCTACGAATCGCGTCCACCTGGCTTGGATCGGGCTGGTGGCGGAGCAGATACAGCGCATTGTCCGCGATCCACAGGCTGCAGTAGGCGCCGGCCCAACTGCCATGCACGTGCCGCGTGAGCGGATGTCCGAGTGATATGTCGGCCGAGATCGTCAGAATCTTCGGATGCGCGAAACCATAAGCGGCCACAGCCTTTTCGACATCCGGCTGCTCCGTGTTGAATTGAAACCACACTGCGGCGCACGCCAGCACATAACCGCACAGCGTTCGCGCCGCGAGGGTCGAAAGAGAGCTCGCGCCATTGATGCGCCGCACGAGCAACACGCCCAAGACGAGCGCCAGCAACGAGATTGCCGGATAGCCGTGATATGGCCATCCCTTGCCTTGAAGAAAGACGGCTATCAGAAATCCAACGCTCGCTAGAATCGGAAGTTCATATATCGGTTCGTGAAGCCGCCCGCGTCCAAGAAGGACAGCAATAATGCCGGCGAGCGCGTAAAACCTGTAAGTTGGATTGAGGAACTGCATCCACAGCGGCCGCACAACCGGGATGTAGACGGTTTGCAGCATCGGCAACACGGAATGAATGAAAGCCGGAAACTTCCAAAACACCAGCGCGAGATACGATGCCGCCACGCCGAAAGCCGTGAGATTCTCGGCTGCGAACGAAAGGCGGAACATGTTCCGTGAACTTCCTCTGTTCCGCCAGAGTAGCGACAGGAAGGGCAACGCAAGAGCGAAAGCGAAATATGGCTTTATCACGACGGTCATGCCGCCTGCGAAACCTGCCAGGAACGCAGCGAGCGAAGGCGGTTCATGTCCCTGCGCCCGCGTCGCGTAAATGCTCAGCATGGGCAGAACCAGAAGCAGGGCGATGTGTTCGCGCTGCGCAAATACATAAAGAGGCAGTACGAGCAAGACGAGGGCGGCCAGAGCCGAAAGGAGCGGCAGCTCTTCTGTTCCGACGATATTCGATCGCCTGAGAAGCCAAAAGCTGCTCGTCGTGGATGCAGCGGCCAAGACGAATACCATCACGACGACGACAGATTCCGGAGTGACTTGCAGCGCACGCGCCACATAGATCGCCGGCAAG
Source organism: Candidatus Paceibacterota bacterium (assembly GCA_035546035.1). Classification (NCBI taxonomy): domain Bacteria; kingdom Bacillati; phylum Minisyncoccota; species Minisyncoccota bacterium. The sequence continues at coordinate 404 of DASZXC010000013.1, read as the reverse complement.
TACAAATATATTGAGGCTGGAGGATTGACCTCGATGAAATCCACATAGGGTTGACGGCCGCCAAGCACCTGCTCGCCAAGCGTCAGAAGCCACGAAACGTCCGTGCACAAGCTAAAGACAAGGCGAAGCGCAATGGCGAGGCCGAGAATTCCGAGCGTTGGCGCGTACGCGGACAGCCGGCCATATCGCGTCCGCTCTATCGTGGCAACGGCGGCAACCTCAGACATGTTCCTAGGCCTGCTTCTGCGATCTCGATTGCAGCGCGAAGCTTTCCTGCAGGCGCGCAAAGGGAGGGAAAACGGGATCAACCTCGGTTCGGCGGTCGAAGCCCTGCTCGCTCCGCACCAGATAGAGCGGTCTGGCTTTGACCTCATTGTAGATTCGCCCGACATATAATCCCATCA
>DASZXC010000012.1 GCA_035546035.1 Candidatus Paceibacterota bacterium | reverse complement strand
CCCCGTAATCGTAAAATTGCCGACGTTTGTAGACGACGCCTGCGACACGAAGCCGCCGTTCGCGAGTATCGTTCGCGTCGTCGTCGGAGCGAGGTATCCTCCAGAGAGGGTGAGATCGCGGAACTGGGAGGCGTAGTAGTCAGAAGACGTAGTGCTGAAGAAACTGTTTATCGATTTATAATAGTCATTCGATGTCGTGGACCATCGTGCCTTCGTGGATTCCCAATAGTCAGAGGAAGTAGTCGCCCACAACTGCGAAACCGCTGCGTAATCAGTGCCCGCGACAGCTGCCAAAATAGAGCCGCTGCCATTCGTCTTTAACAAAGAATTCGTGATCGAGGAGACCGCGAGATTCGTCGTAGTCGCCTGCGTTGTCGTTGCATTTCCGACCACAACCAGGTTTCCGTTAAACGTGGAAGACGCGCTGACCAAAATTCCGAGCGTAGTCGTCGGTCGCAGAGCACCTGCGACTACATTCCAATCCCTGAATTGCAACGCATAATAATCCTGCGACGTAGTGGAGAAGAAATCACCCGTGAGCTTATAGTAATTCGCCGATGTCGTAGAGAAGAAATATCCTTTATCCAGACCATCGAGATACGTCTGCACGCGGCCGGGCGTATAGTAGAGATTCGAGCCTTCTGCAACATTAGTCGTAAGGAGTCCCAATGACGACGTACCGATCTGCTGCCAGCCTCCGCCCGCGTACGAGCCGACCAATATCCCTGCCGCGGTTGGGTTTAATATGCCCGTGCCTCCCCTATTCGCCGCCAACGTTCCGAACCACTGCGGCGTGAACGTATGCGTATCGCCCAACGACGTAATCGAAAGACCGATATTGGCATCCGACGTCGTAGCGAACGTCTGCGTCGAGCCGTTCTGGTACGGAGAATACTGAGCACCGATCGCCGTAATGCCTCCGCCCGCGCCTGCGTCAGCTCCGCAACCGAATTGGCCGGTCGTCGAATTCCAGACGAGCTTGTCAGACGAGCCGGAACATGACACAAGGCCAGCGCCCCTGATGGAGCCGCTCACATAGAGATTCGTGGTCGTAGCGTTCGTCGCGGTTGCATTACCGCCTACGGCGAGGTTGCCTGTAAGCGTAAAATTACCGACATTCGTCGAAGAACCCTGCGACACGAAGCCGCCGTTCGCGAGTATCGTTCGCGTCGTCGTCGGAGCGAGGTATCCGCCGGAAAGGACGAAATCGCGGAACTGGGAGGCGTAGTAATTTTGCGAGCTCGTGCTGAAGAAATTGCCCGTCGATTTATAGTAATCAGCCGATGTGGTGGACCAGAAATTGGAGACGGACTTGTAATAATCCGAAGAAGTCGTGGACCATCTTGGAATCGTAGAATCCCAGTACAAGGCAGAGGTAGTAGACCAGAAATTGTTAACTGATTTGTAGTAGTCGGTTGATGTCGTGGACCAGAGCTGTCCCGGCGCGACGTAATCAGTTCCGGCTATCGCCGGGATGATCGAGCCATTACCGTTCGTTTTAAGGAGAGAGTTGGCGACCGAAGAAATCGCCAAATTGGTCGTCGTCGCTTGAGTCGCAGTGGCATTTCCCGAAATGACGAGATTCGCATTGATCGTGGATGAAGCGTTCACGAGGATTCCGAGCGTCGTAGTCGGCCTCAAAGCGCCGGCGGCGATATTCCAGTCCCTAAATTGCGAGACGTAATAATCCTGCGATGTCGTCGAAAAGAAGTTGCTTACCGAGCGATAGTAATCAGAGGAAGTGGTGCTCCAAAGTTGACCAGGAGCCGCATAATCGGTCCCAGCGACAGCCGCGACGACCGAACCAGAACCATTGGTTTTCAACAGAGAGTTGGTAACGGAAGAAACGGCTAAATTGGTCGTAGTCGCCTGCGTTGTCGTTGCATTTCCGACCACGACCAGGTTTCCGTTAAACGTGGAAGACGCGCTG
>DASZXC010000011.1 GCA_035546035.1 Candidatus Paceibacterota bacterium | reverse complement strand
AAGTCCTCTCAAGTTTCGAACACCCACGGCAGATAGGGACCGAACTGTCTCACGACGTTCTAAACCCAGCTCACGTACCACTTTAAATGGCGAACAGCCATACCCTTGGGACCGGCTACAGCCCCAGGATGTGATGAGCCGACATCGAGGTGCCAAACCGCACCGTCGCTATGGACGCTTGGGTGCGATCAGCCTGTTATCCCCGGCGTACCTTTTATCCGTTGAGCGATGACCCTTCCACACGGGATCACCGGATCACTATGACCGACTTTCGTCTCTGCTTGGCCCGTCGGCCTTGCAGTCAGGCGAGCTTTTGCCATTGCACTCAACAGCCGATTTCCGACCGGCCTGAGCTCACCATCGCGCGCCTCCGTTACTCTTTGGGAGGCGACCGCCCCAGTCAAACTGCCCACCATGCATGGTCCTGAACCTCGTTTCGAGGCCGCAGTTAGACATCAGGAACTCAAAGGGTGGTATTTCAAGGACGGCTCCACGAAAGCTAGCGCCTCCGCTTCAAAGCCTACCACCTATCCTACACATCGGATTCCTAATGCCAGTGCAAAGTTGCAGTAAAGGTGCACGGGGTCTTTCCGTCTGACCGCGGGAACCCCGCATCTTCACGGGGAATTCAATTTCGCTGAGGAGATGTCGGAGACAGTGGGGAAGTCGTTACGCCTTTCGTGCAGGTCGGAACTTACCCGACAAGGAATTTCGCTCGGATATCTCTCGATCGGTTTCCCGATGAGCCGGACTTTATCTTGAAACGTCTGTCCCACGGTTCATTCCGGCGGCAATCTTGCGGATGTCCGCAATGCCGTCGGCCGTGAGGTGCGCTCCTTTCTCCATCAAGAGAAGACAATCGCGGAATTTCAAAAAATCCACGTTCTTCTTCGTCTTGAGCGGGTATTTCATGAAGAAAGGAATGATGCGTTCGAGCAGATGTTCTTTGCCGCGAACGCGATACGCCATGCGGTCCCCGTGATTGACACGGACGACGCCGCATCCGAAATGCGCCTTCAGCGCATGTAGGATTTGAGCATCGCGTTTGTGTTGGACCACAGTGAATTCCGGAAGGACCTGGAATCCGGCGGACATATCGGCGTGAGGATTGATGCTCACATGAAAGCATCCTTCTCCGTCGACAAATCCGACGATCCATTGTGCTTCTAGATTCATGAGACGTCTCCCAAACATGAAGTCTCTGAGGATTTCCGCTTCTTCTCCGGGGAGGAGTCTTCGCGGATCTTTCCTGCGGATTGTCCCCTTGTCCGCCAGATTTTTACGGCCGCATCTTGCGATCGGCTCGTACTGGTCGGCTGTGGAGGAGTTTCCCGCATATGGTTTGGTTTTACTAAGGCTAGCGAGTTGCCCGACTTGCGCCGGGCGAGCGTGACTCGTTGTCAACCTTAGGACCGTTATAGTTACGGCCGCCGTTTACCGGGGCTTCGATTCGACGCTTTCACATCTCCTCTTAACCTTCCGGCACCGGGCAGGCGTCAGACGCTATACGTCATCTTTGGATTTCGCAGC
>DASZXC010000010.1 GCA_035546035.1 Candidatus Paceibacterota bacterium | reverse complement strand
ATCGGGTAGGAGGGGGAATTACTTCCCCCGTCCTCCCACACCACCGGACGTACTTTGCGTATCCGGCGGTTTCTGTTCTTGTTGATACCGGTCGTAAAGCTGGTTGATGTTCACCAGGTCCAGAGACTCGATCCAAGTCTGATCCATGGCGGTGTTGACGGCCGGACAGGCCGACAAGTGCCACCAACCCTTGCCCGACGCCGCCGTCATCCACGCATGACGGTGGGGGACGCCGCGTCGGAGCAAGAAGCCCGCGATTGTTCTGGTCCGTTTCAGTTGCTTGAGCCGCACGCAACGCAGCTTGCGACGAATCCACTTGTCCATTTCACGCAACAAGGTCTTGCACTTCGCAAAGCGGAAGTACGCGATCCAGCCCGTGAGATAGCTGTTGAGTTCGCCCACCATCTCGGCGATCTCGATGCCTCGATTGCGACGAGTGATGTGCCGGATGCGATCCTTGACGCGTTCCTCACTCTTGGGCGCCACTCCTAACTCCCCACCTCTCAGGAGACGATGGCCGAGGAACTTTCGCTCCTCGATGAATGCCACCGCGCTTTTCTCCCGGTTGACGCGGAGCCGAAGTTTCCTTTCCAAGAAGTCCGTCACGGACGCCAGCACACGTTCTCCCGCCACCTTCGACCGCACGTAGATGTTGCAGTCGTCGGCATAACGGCAGAAGCAGTGGCCGCGCCGCTGCAGTTCCTTGTCGAGGTCGTCCAACAGCAGGTTCGCCAAGAGCGGCGACAGCGGTCCGCCTTGCGGAGTGCCTTCGTGTCGCGCGACGCACACGCCGTCTTGCATCATGCCCGCTTCCAGGAAGCGACGAATGATCTTGAGCAGGCGTTTGTCGCCGACATGTCGAGCCAGCCGCGCCATCAGGATGTCATGATTGACCCGGTCGAAGAACTTCTCCAGGTCCATGTCCACCACGATGCATCGACCTTCCGCCACATACTTCTTCGCTTCGGTCAGCGCGGTAAACGCGCCGCGTCCTCTGCGAAAACCGTGACTCGAAGTCGAAAAGGTCGGATCCAGAAGCGGATCCAAAACTTGCAGGATCGCCTGTTGCACCAGACGGTCGATCACCGTTGGAATGCCCAATTGTCGCATTCCTCCACCGGCCTTCGGGATTTGCACCCCGCGGATCGGCGACGGTTGATAACTCCCATCCAAGAGCGACGCGACGAATCCTTGCAGATGCTTGCGAACCCAGGGCAACAGTTCGTGGACGGTCATCCCATCCACACCTGCGGAACCTTTGTTCGCGCGCACGCGGTTGATCGCCTCGATCAAGTTCTGAGTCCGGGTCACCTCCTCCATCATTCGGTCCGGCAAGGCACGTGCTTGGCCCAACGCCGTGAACGTTTGCGACTCCTCGCATGCACCAGCTTCGGTCCCGCCGTCGCCAGTCGCGTCGAGGCGCAACTCCTCCGTCTGCTCCCCAAAGAGGAGCGGTTGGTAGTAGCTGCCTTGCGGTCGCTCCGCGTCCATCGAGTCGTTCCAGACGGTCGCTTGCAAGAATAGATTCAGCCCTTCGTCCGCTCTTGCGAGGCGGTTGGCCTCCCCGACGTGTGTTGCCGTGAGGTTGGCACATCATCGAACGAGCGAACTACTACGGCCTCTGCTGACTTCTCTCGCTCCATCCCACCGCGTTGCCGCGCCGGTAGTGCGGCATCGTCCGCACAGAGCGGGAGATCTCCCAGGGTAAGATCTGCATCCATCACTCGGTCTTCGCCGGATCTACCCGCGTCGCCTACGGAATGGCTACTGGGCGTCCCCGTCCATTGCCGGGTTACCCGACGACGCTGGCCTTGTATCCGATTCCTGTTCGTCGAATCCGAGTTGGGGGCATCGGCTTTCTTCAGATTCCGCCTCGCGACGGACACCCTTGCCTAGCCTTGCGGTCCGGGCCATCCCCGCCCGCAGAGGACTCGCACCTCCTGAAGCAGACCATACCTGGCACACAACACGCAGAGCCGCGCTCGGTCGGAGCACGGCTCTGAATTTGGCTTCTTGGGAGGGCTAGTCGATGACGGCGAGGATGTCATCCTCGGACATGATCAGATATTCTTCGCCGTCGACCTGGACCTCGTTGCCCGCGTAGGACGAGAAGAGGACGCGGTCCCCTTCCTTGACCTGGAAGGCGGCGCGCTTGCCGCTGTCGAGCAGCTTGCCGTCGCCGAGGCTCAGAACCTTGCCCTGACGCGGCTTTTCCTTGGCGGTGTCGGGCAGCAAGATGCCGCCGGCGGTCTTCTCTTCGGCTTCGACGCGCT
>DASZXC010000009.1 GCA_035546035.1 Candidatus Paceibacterota bacterium | reverse complement strand
CCAAGAACGTCGTGCTCCTGCCGCACATGGGCTCCGCCACCATCGAGGGCCGCATGGACATGGGCGAGAAAGTCATCGTCAACATCAAGACCTTCGCGGACGGCCACAAGCCGCCCGACCGCGTGATCCCGGCGATGCTGTAGGGCGACGAGAGGCGCCGTCGGCGCAATCGGATATGTGCGTTCGGCCGATTTGAGGAGTATCCTGCTACCCTCATGGCGGACACGCGAACGCCCGAGCAGCGCTCAAGAATTATGCGATCCGTGGGCACGAAAAATACCGGCCCGGAGATGATCGTGCGCCGCCTACTTCACCGAGACGGGTACCGCTTCGCATTGCACCGAAAAGATCTACCGGGATCGCCCGATATCGTCCTGCCGAAATACCGGAAGATCGTCTTCGTCCACGGCTGCTTCTGGCACGGCCACGATTGCGGGAAGGGCAAGCTTCCGAAGTCGCGCAAAGCCTATTGGGGCGCAAAGATCGCGGCAAACAAGGCCAGGGACAAGAAGCGCATTGCCGCTTTGCGGCGTTTGAAATGGTCGGTCGCGGTCGTCTGGCAGTGCCAAACGAAAACGCCGGACAAGCTTCGGACCGAACTTCTGCGATTTGTCGGGAAGTAGAGAATCGGGCCAATTTGCGCATTGAGGCCGATGGGAATATAACGTGAACAAAATGGCGGGACCTCGGACCATGCGCCCCATTGGAATCGATCTCTTCGCCGGTGCTGGCGGAATGAGCCTCGGATTCGAGCAGGCAGGCTTCGACGTTTGCGCGGCCGTCGAAATCGATCCGATCCATTGCGCGGTACACAAATTCAACTTTCCCGATTGCACCGTCGTACCGCATTCCGTGGTGGGATTGTCCGCAAAATCCATTCGCGAGCGGGCGGGCATCGGAAGCAGGACGATCGATGTCGTTTTCGGCGGCCCGCCTTGCCAGGGCTTTTCTCTTATCGGCCATCGCGCACTCGACGACGCGCGAAACCGCCTCGTTCTCGAGTTCGTTCGGCTCGTCGCCGAGCTGGATGCCACCGCATTCGTTTTCGAGAACGTCAAGGGCTTAACGGTCGGCAGGCACAAGGCGTTCCTGGAAGAATTGGTGGAGGAGTTTTCCGCCGCCGGCTACACGGTTCGAATGAAGCCCAAAGTCTTGAACGCTGCCGCTTATGGCGTGCCTCAGAATCGCGAGCGACTGATATTGTTCGGCGCGAAGAAAGGCCGTCCTCTTCCTCAGTATCCTGCCTTCAAGACGAGCTATCCCGGGATGCGCGAAATATCGGCCGATCTTCCGCCCGGGCCGACATGCGCGGACGCACTAGGCGACCTTCCCAATCCGGAAAAGTACGAGTTGCTGTGGGAGGACGATGAGGTCTTTGTCAGCCAGTGGAAGCGTCCGAGCGACTACGCAGCGGAGTTGCGTGGGCTCTCGAACGATGCGTGGCATTACGGATATGTCCGAGCGTGGAACCCCAAGACGCTCACGTCGAGTATGCGCACCTTGCATACGGAAATCTCGCGCCGAAGGTTCGCGGAGACCGCGCCGGGTTCGGTCGAACCGATATCGCGCTTTTTTCGCCTTTCCGCGAACGGTATCTCGAACACACTTCGAGCCGGTACGGATGCTGCGCGAGGGGCGTTCACGAGTCCGCGACCAATTCACTACGAATATCCCCGCTGCGTGACTGTGCGCGAGATGGCCCGCCTTCACGGGTTCCCCGATTGGTTCCGCTTCCACAGCACGAAATGGCACGGCGCGAGGCAGATCGGAAATGCCGTGCCGCCTCCCATGGCGCGCGCCATCGCAGCGGAAGTCATGCGTTCGCTCGATAAGGTACCGGCGCGGCCCCAGAAGATTGTATCGCTGGGCGACCCAGGATTTCTCAAGATGGAAATGGCCGAGGCCGCATCCCATTTCAACGTCGGGCGCACAGTTGCGCGCCGAGATCGCAAGAGCGGCGCCAGAAAGCGGAAGCAGCACCAAATCGAAGCGGAACGGCTTAGGGCGATTGAGTTCGCAAATGCCTGAATCGAAGGAGACAAGTCGCTACAAGGCGATTATCGGACACATATTCCGCAACCACTGGAAAAAAGGCATACGAGAATTCGTCTTTGTGCGTCCGGAGATCGAAGACGCCGCGAAGAAGCTTAGCATCGCGTTGCCGAAAAATGTCGGCGATGCAGTTTACTCCATCCGATATCGAACCCCCCTTCCAAGCTCGATCGTCGATACCCAACCGAAGGGTCTGGAATGGATCATCGAAGGCGCAGGGCGGTCGAAGTACCGATTCAAGCTTGTGCCCGCGACGCGAATACGCCCGCGCGCGGAAATGGTGTGCACCCTGGTGCCGGACGCCACGCCGGAAGTCATCCAATTGTACAAACTCGACGACGAACAGGCTCTGCTCGCAATCGTTCGCTACAACCGGCTCATCGACATTTTTCTTGGCTTGACCACATTCAGTCTCCAGAATCATTTGAGGACCACGGTGAAAGACGTCGGACAGATCGAAATCGACGAACTCTATGTGGGCCTGGACAGCGACGGATGCCACTACGTAATCCCTGTGCAGGCGAAGGGCGGAAACGACCAGATCGGCGTGGTGCAAACCGCTCAGGACATTAGATATTGCGCTCAGACGTTTCCGGGAATTCGCTGCAGGCCCATCGCTGCTCAATTTCTGCCGGACGGCGTCATAGCTTTGTTCGAGCTCGTTCTACAGGGCGACGAAATAAAGGTTGTCGAAGAGCGTCATTATAAGCTCGTTCCGGCAAAGGAATTGGACGAAGCCGCAGTACGCAGATATCGGTCCGGACGCTCCTAGGCTTTCCTGTCGGCGCGGCGAGGCGATCGACGAGAACACGCTGGCGCGCATGCTGGAGGCGGGCGAGCTTTCGGGGGCGGGGCTCGACGTCTTCGAGCATGAGCCCGCGGTGAACCCCAAGCTGCGCAAGGCCAAGAACGTCGTGCTCCTGCCGCACATGGGCTCCGCCACCATCGAGGGCCGCATGGACATGGGCGAGAAAGTC
>DASZXC010000008.1:300000-380287 GCA_035546035.1 Candidatus Paceibacterota bacterium | reverse complement strand
ACTTAAATTAATCCCCCCCCCCCCGCACACAAAAACCACTCCAGGCTCTGGAGTGGTTTTTGTGTGCGGGGGGATTAGTAATTCTTCAGTTGCTTGATGCGCTCATGCTGCCTGATCTTCTCATGAGCCTTGGCTTCGATCTGACGGATGCGCTCGCGGGTGACGCCGAATTCCTTGCCCACCTCTTCGAGCGTATGGGTGATGCCGTCGTTCAGACCGTGTCGCATCTCCAAAATCTTGCGCTCCTTCGGCGAGAGGTCGTTCAAAATCCCCCTGACCTGATCGGCGAGGATGCGCCTCGACGATTCCTGGTCAGGCGACAATATCTTGTCGTCTGAAAGGAAGTCTCCGAGGGTCGATTTACCGTCGTCGCCGTCGTCGCCCACCGGCGATTCGAGCGATACGGTGTCCTGGTCGATCTTCTCGATCTGGTAGACCTTCTCTACTTCGAGGCCCATTTCGGTAGCGATCTCGTCAGGCAACGGGTCGCGGCCGAGGTCCTGCGACAATCGGCGCACGACCTGCTTGTATTTGGCGATGGTCTCCACCATGTGCACCGGAACGCGGATGGTTCGGGATTGGTCAGCCAATGCGCGGGTAATGGCCTGGCGGATCCACCACGTCGCATAGGTCGAGAACTTATAGCCCTTGGTCCAGTCGAATTTATCGACAGCCTTGAAGAGGCCGAGGTTTCCTTCCTGAATAAGGTCCAAAAGAGTCAGGTCAGCCGAGCGGCCTACGTATTTCTTGGCGATAGAGACCACGAGGCGGAGGTTCGCTTTAGCGAGAAGGCCCTTAGCCTCGTCGTCGCCGTTCTCGATGCGTCGAGCGAGCTCCTTTTCCATAGCCGCAGAAACGAGAGGATACTGGCCGATCTCCTTGAGGTACATCTGGATCGAGTCGTATGAGGATTCGGACGACGCGCGGCCGAAGCCGTATTTCTTGCCGCCTTTCGTCTCGGCAGGGGGCTCGAGGTCGAGCATGCCACCCGATTCGAGCACGTCCACGCCCGCAGTCGAGAGCTTGTTGTAAAGCTCGTCGAGGAACATGATATCGTCTTCGATCGTCGGGAATTCCTTGAGGATCTCGTCGTACGTCACGAAGCCGCGCTCTTTGCCCTTGGTCAAAAGGCGGTCGGCGCGTTTGGCCGCGTCTTTCGCCTTTTCCTTGGCTTTGAGGGCCTTCGGAGAGAGCTTTGCCTTGGCGACTTTCTTTGACGGCTTCTGGGCCGCCTTTTTCGTCGCCTTGGCCCTGGTTTTCTTTTGCTGCTTTTTCGCCATGTTTTTCTATGATATCAAACCTACATCTTTTCCGCCTGACCCTTCACCTCCTGTATCCTCTTCGATAGTACGTGGATATTTTTGATAAGTTCCGACGCGTCTCCCTTCTCTTTTTCCTTTCGGTGGAGCTCCGCCATCGCCGCTTCGAGCTTCTTCTTGGTCGCCTCTTCTTCAAAATTGAGCATCAGTACCTTCCATTCCCTCGCCGTATCTCCGTCTCCGTACGTGACCTCGGCTTCGAGCGTCAGTTCGGCCATATCGTCCGGAGAGAGACTCGCGAAAGCCCTCGCTTTCTCGTCTCCCGCCGCGCTTTCGAGCTCTCTCCTTCTAACTTCGTCTCCGTTCCAGTATTTTTTCGAATGAAGGAGGCCGAGGAGCTTGCGTTCGATGGATTCGAGGCGTTCAAGGCGCCTGCCGGGACTCTGGCCACTTGCGCTTTGGCCTGGAGACGCTCGCGCCGAGCGATTCGCTTTCACATAGTTCTGGAGGTCCTTCCAAAGCGCGTCTTCACTGATCGAAAGCCTGTCGGCGACTTTCTTGACGGCTTGGAATCGCGGCGTATCGTCGGGAATCGCCGCGATATACGGGAATATGTCGGTTTTGACCTGCTTCGCGACCGATGCGGCATTGGCTTTCGAATCGATGATTATGTCGGTGAGGTAGTCTATGAAGTCCTTTTTGGAGCCGAGCATGGTCGTCCAGTCTTTCGGATTGGCCTTGATGATGTCGGCCGGGTCTTTACCGCCTTTGATGTCGACGATCTTCACGTTCATGCCGAGCGATATCGCTGGGACGATACGCTTTACGGCCTTTTGCCCTGCCGAATCGGAATCGAATGCGAGGACGATATTGTCGGAAAGCCTCGTGAGGAGCCCGAATGCCGAATCGGCGCCGTCATCGTCCGTGAACGCCGTGCCTGACGATGCGACCGTATTGGCGAATCCGCCCTGGTGCGACATGACGAGGTCCATCTGGCCTTCGACGACGATGGAATAACCGCGCTCGCGGATAGCGGTCTTTGCTTTGTCCAAGCCGTATAGGGTTTTGGATTTGCTATAGAGCGCGGTCTCGGGGCTGTTGAGGTATTTCGGAGACTTTCCGTCGTCCACGACGATGCGGCCGGAGAATGCCACGGCGCGGCCCGAGGAATCGGCGATCGGAAACATGATCCTGCCTCGGAATACGTCGTAGAACGGGTCGCCGCCCGGTTTGTCGGTCTTTTTGATGAGGCCGACAGCCGCGACGTCTTCGTCCTTGTATCCCTTGCCTTTCAAATACGATCGGAGCTGGCGCCAGTCGTTCGGGGCATAGCCGATGCGGAATGAATCGATCGTCTTTTGCGTCAGTCCCCTGCCCAACGCATATTCCTTTGCATGAGGCTCGGCAACAAGCCTTTCCTCGAACCATGCCGCCGCTTTTTCAAGGATGTCATAGAGGATCTCTTTCCTGTTGTCCTTCGGCGCCGCGTCGCGGTCGAGCCTCACGCCTGCACGCTCGGCGAGCACCTTGAGAGAGCCCATAAAGTCCAAGCCCTCGAATTTTTCGACGAACGTGAATATGTCGCCCTTCGCCTGACAGCCGAAGCAGTAGAATGAGCCGCGCTCCGGCGATACGAAGAACGACGGCGTCTTTTCATTGTGAAAAGGACACCTCGCCTTGAAATTGGCGCCCACTTTGTCGAGCTTGATATACGAGCCGACGACCGCAGCTATATCGAGCTTGTCTTTGATCTCCTGAACATGAGTGCTCATTCGAATCATTATAAGCCTCTTTGCGAGGGCTTTTGATTATTCCAAGACTACCGAATCCTTCGGAGTGACAGAATCTACTATCTCCTTCTTCGGCGAGCCTGCATAGCCGGTACCTGCCGGTATGAGGCGGCCGATGATGACGTTTTCCTTGAGGCCCTGGAGCTTGTCTTCCGTGCCGCGGATAGCAGCCGAGATGAAGATCCTGGTCGTGTGCTGGAACGATGCGGCCGAGAGGAACGACTGGCGCGAGAGCGACACTTCCGTGATGCCCATTACCACGTTCTCGCCCACTGCCGACGACTTGCCCGCTTCCTTGATCCTGTCGTTCTCGACGTTGAGGTCGTATACGTCCACGACGTCGTCGATCGAGAACTTGGTGTCGCCCGCATCCGTGACGCGTCGGCGGGAGAACATCTGCTTCACGATGATCTCGATGTGCTTTCGCGACACCGTTTCGCCCTGGAGCTCGTAGATCTTGCCGATCTCGCGGATGATATAATCCATCGCGCGCTCCTTGCCCGCAAGCTCGAATACCTCGTCTATATCAGCTGAGCCGTCGGTGAGGAACTGGCCCTTGGCGACCTTGTCGCCTATTTTAACGAGGGCCATGCGACGCGAGCTGAACGTATACTCGACTTCCGCGGCGCCCTTCTTGGTCTTGCCCTTGTCTTCGAGGTCGGGAATGACGGCGATGACCTTCTCCTTGCCCATATCCTTGACCGACGAGACCGTGCCCGAAACCGATGCGATGACCGCAGGGTTCTTTGGGCGTCGCTTTTCGAAGACTTCTTCGACGCGAGGGAGACCTGCGGTGATGTCGCCGCCGACCGATGCCGTACCGCCTGCGTGGAAGGTGCGCATCGTGAGCTGGGTACCCGGCTCGCCGATAGCTTGCGCAGCGACGGTGCCTACTGCCTCGCCGATGTCTATGAGGTGGTTCTTGCCGAGGTCCATGCCGTAGCATGCCTTACATACGCCGTGAAGAGTCTTACATGCGAGAGGCGACCTGACACGGACTTCGGTGACGCCTGCGTTCTCGATAGCGGCTGCTTCCTGCTTGGTGAGGAGATGGCCCTTCTTGAACATAGCCTTGCCGTCCGTACCTTTGACGTCGTCTGCCAATACGCGGCCGCGGATGTTCTTGGCGATCGATACTTCGATGCCCGAAGCGCTTTCCTTCCTGATGATGATCGAGTCCTTGGTGCCGCAGTCGTCTTCGGTGACCATGACGTCCTGCGCCACGTCGAAGAGGCGGCGGGTAAGGTAGCCTGCGCGAGCGGTGTTGAGAGCCGTGTCGGTGAGGCCCTTTCGCGCGCCGTGGGTGGTGATGAAGTACTCGATCGGGGTGAGGCCGTCCTTCATGCCCGATATGATGGGAAACTCGATTGTCTCGCCGGCAGTGTTGGTGATGAGGCCCTTCATGCCCACCATTTGGGTGATGTTGCCCCACGAACCTCGGGCGCCGGACTTTACCATATCGGTGACGGGATCGTTCGGACCGAGAGCGCCCGGAACGAGCTTCTCGATGTCGTTCTTGGCCTTGTGCCAGATCTCGATATTCTTTCGGATGCGCTCGTCTTCCGCGAGGAGGCCTTCGTTGAACTGGTCGTTGACGGTATCGGACTCCTTCTTGGCCTTCGAGATGACGTCGGCCTTGCCTTCCGGCGTCTTGACGTCGTCGATAGCCCAGGTAACGCCCGAATAGGTCGTGTATTTGAAGCCGAATTTCTTGATCCTGTCGAGGAAGGTTGGAACCTGAGAGACGCCGTAACGGACGAGAAGGTCGTCTGCGATTCCCTGCATGCTCTTGCGATCTACTTCCTTGTTGATGAACGGATAATCGTCAGGGAGGACCTGGTTGAAGAGGATCCTGCCGACGGTCGTCTCGAATATGCCGCCCTTGAATTCGGCGTATTTGGCCGTTTCAGGAGCAAGCACCTTTACAGCCGCGCGGAGCGAGAGGACACCGAAATCAGGGGCGAGGACTGCGGCTTCAGGGGATTCGAATATCTTGCCTTCGCCCGCGTCGCCCTTGATGAGCTTGGTGATCCAGTAGACGCCGAGATTGATGTCGAGCATCTTGTTGGTGACCGTCGGGTCGCCGGAGCCTGGCTTGAGGATGTTCTTGTCCGAAGCCATGATCTCCTTCGCTTCCTTCTGCGCTTCAGGAGAGAGCGGGACGTGGACTGCCATCTGGTCGCCGTCGAAGTCCGCGTTGAATGCCGAACATACGAGCGGGTGCACCTGGATAGCGTTGCCTTCGATGAGGATAGGCCTGAATGCCTGGATACCGAGGCGATGGAGCGTAGGCGCGCGGTTCAAGAGCACGTATTTGCCGTCGATGACCTCTTCGAGGATCGCCCAGACTTCAGGGATGCCGTCTTCGATGAGCCTCGACGCGCCGCGGATGTTATACGCGAGCTCGCGGGCAAGGAGCTGGTTGATGACGAACGGCTTGAAGAGCTCGAGAGCCATGTGCTTTGGAAGTCCGCACTGGTCGAGAGCGAGCTCCGGACCGACGACGATAACCGAGCGGCCTGAATAGTCCACTCGTTTACCAAGAAGATTTCCACGGAGGAGGCCCCTCTTGCCCTTAAGGTTGTCGGCGAGCGACTTGAGGGCGCGCTTCGACGCGAGCGAGCCTGCAGCAGTCGTCGAATTGCCGTGGCGAATCGAATTGTCGATGAGAGCGTCTACGGCTTCCTGGAGGATGCGCTTCTCGTTTCGAAGGATGACATCAGGCGCGTTGATCTCCTTGAGCTTCATCAAGCGGTTGTTTCGGTTGATGACGCGGCGATAGAGGTCGTTGACGTCAGACGTCGCATAGCGTCCGCCATCGAGCGGAACCATCGGTCGGAGCGCCGGAGGGATAACCGGGATACGGGAAAGGAACATCCATTCTGGTCGGATCTGCGACTTGATCATCGCGCGGACGACCGAGAGGCGTCGGTTCATCTTGTCTTTCTCGAGGCTGTTAGCCTTCTCGAGGTCGACGACGAGCTTGGCTTCGAGCTTCTTGAGGTCGATGTTCTTGCAGATGTCGAACATAGCCTCTGCGCCGATGCCTGCTTCGAAGAGCGTCGAGTATTTCATCGAGAACTTGCCGTATTCGACTTCGTCGAGGACGGCGCCTTCAGAGATAGCGTCGATCTCCTTCTTTGCGCCCGAGTACATGGACTTGAGAGCCTCGCGGGTCTTCTCGTCCTGGACGGTCTTGACCTTGGACTTATATTCCGATTCCAAGTCCTTCATGATGGTCGCACGAGCATCTTCGTGCACCTTGGTGACGATGTAGCCGGCGAAATAGATGACCTTTTCGAGGTCAGCGGTCGTCATGCCGAGGATGAGGCCGAGGCGCGACGGCATCGAGCGGAGGAACCAGATGTGGGATACCGGCGTAGCGAGCTCGATGTGGCCCATGCGCTCGCGCCGGACGATGGAGCGGGTTATCTCGACGCCGCACTTCTCGCAGACGATGCCCTTGTATCGGATGCCGCGGTATTTTCCGCAGTAGCATTCGAAGTCCTTGTCCGGACCGAAGATCTTCTCGTCGAAGAGGCCGTTCTTCTCGGAGCGCTGGGTTCGGTAGTTGATCGTTTCAGGCTTGGTGACCTCGCCGAACGACCATTCCCTGATCCTGTCAGGCGATGCCAAGCGGAGGGCGACCGTGTCGAAGTCCGTGAACTCCTGCGCCTTAGATTTTGGTGTATATGCCATAGTAGTTTTTTTAAGTTAAGAAGATTATTGGCAATTACTTGTTTCCCTTCTTAATGTCTTTGCCTTCTTTGCGAAGCTCGACGTCCAACGCAAGGCCGCGGAGGCTGTTAAGAAGTACGTGGAACGAGGCCGGGATATTCGGAGGAGCGAGCTTTTCGCCCTTGACGATCGAATCGAACGTCGCCGAGCGTCCCTGGATGTCGTCCGACTTGACCGTGAGGATCTCGCGGAGCGTGTGGGCGACGCCGTGACCGAGGAGCGCCCAGACTTCCATTTCGCCGAATCGCTGGCCGCCGCCCTGCGCCTTGCCGCCCAACGGCTGCTGGGTGATGAGCGAGTACGGACCGATCGATCGCATGTGGATCTTGTCTTCCACCATGTGATGGAGCTTCAAGATGTACATGTAGCCGACCGAGATGTCCTGCTGGAACTTGTCGCCGGTGCGTCCGTCGAAGAGCGGCATCTTGCCGTTCTCGTTGAGGCCCGCTTTCTTGAGCTCGGCCTTGATCTCGTCGGACGTGGCGCCCGCGAACGGAGGCACGACTGCCTGGTAGTTGAGGGTGTTAGCGGCCATGCCAAGATGGAGCTCGAGGATCTGGCCGAGGTTCATACGCGATGGAACGCCGAGCGGGGTGAGGATCACGTCTATAGGCGTGCCGTCTGCCATGTATGGCATATCCTCTTCAGGGAGGATGCGCGAGATGACTCCTTTATTACCATGACGGCCTGCGAGCTTGTCGCCTACCGATACCGTTCGGAGCTGGGCAACCTCGACATGGATGCGCTTGATGATGCCCGATTCGAGCTTGTCGCCCTTCTCGCGAGAGAAGACTTTGACTGAAATGACGCGACCGCGCTTGCCGCCTTCCATGCGCTTGGACGTGTCCTTAACGTCACGCGCCTTCTCGCCGAAGATCGATCGGAGGAGGCGCTCTTCAGGGGTGAGCTGGGTCTCGCCCTTCGGTGTGATCTTGCCGACGAGGATATCGCCTGATCGCACTTCTGCGCCGATGCGGATGATGCCGTCTTCGTCGAGGTTGCGGAGCTTGCCTTCGCCGACATTCGGTATGTCGTGGGTCGTGACTTCGGGGCCGAGCTTGGTGTCGCGGACGTTCACGACGAATTCCTCGATATGGATAGAGGTGAATTTGCTGTTCTTGACGACGCGTTCCGAGATGATGATGGCGTCTTCGTAGTTCGCGCCGGACCATGACATGAACGCTACGAGCATGTTCTGGCCGAGGGCGATCTGACCGCCGTCAGACGACGACGCGTCTGCGAGGACTTGACCCTTCTTGACCTTCTCATTGAGGTTAACGACGGGGCGCTGGTGGTACGAGGTGAAGCCGTTCGTTCGCTCGAACGATACAAGCTTGTAGGTCGTCTCCTTGCCCTTGGCGTTCTTGAACGTGATGCTCGTCGCGTCTACAGCCGAGATAGCGCCGTCTTCAGGGGCGAGGACGATGCGGCCGGTGTACTCAGCAGCCTTAGCCTCGATGCCGGTAGCGACGAGCGGAGCTTCGGGGATGATGCACGGGGTCGCCTGCTTCTGCATGTTCGAACCCATGAGCGCTCGGTTCGCGTCGTCGTGGTTGAGGAACGGGATCATGTTCGTCGCGATCGAGAACGCCTGGTTCGTCGAAACGTCGATGAAATCTACTTCGTTCGGATGCGCGAGCGACGGCGAGCCGTTCTGTCGGATCTCGACGGCATTCTCCGTGATCTTGCCGTCTTTGTCGTATGCCGTCGCTGCATGAGCGATACGGTGCGACTCTTCCTCGAGTGCATTGAGGTATACGATCTCCTTGGTGACCTTGCCGTTCTTGACCTTGGCATACGGCGTTTCGATCATGCCGAAGTCGTTGAGGCGCGCATACGTCGAGAGGCGGAGGATGAGGCCGATGTTCGGGCCTTCAGGGGTGTGGATCGGGCAGAGTCGGCCGTAGTGCGACGGGTGCACGTCGCGGACTTCGAAGCCTGCGCGCTCGCGGGTAAGGCCGCCCGGGCCAAGGGCCGAGAGCGTGCGGAGGTGTTCGAGCTCGGTGAGGATGTTCTCCTGCTGCATGAACTGCGAGAGTTGGTTCGTGGTGAAGAACTCCTTGAGTCGGGCCTGGAGGGGTCGAGGCGATACGAACGTCAGAGGCTGGGTCGTATCAGGCTCGATAGTGGACATCCTGTCCTGGATGTTCCTCTTCATCTGCGAGAGGCCGACGCGGAGCTTCTGCTGCATCAATTCGCCGACATATCGCACGCGGCGCGAGCCGAGGTGGTCGATATCGTCTTCGACAGCGTCGAGCTTGTTGTTGAGGTGGATTATATTGCCGATGATGGTAGCAAGGTCGGAGGCATCGATGGTCTTCTTCTCGAGCGTCTTATCGTCCATAGGCTTGCCGAAGCGCTTGTTGAAGCGGAAACGGCCTACGTTCGAGAGATCGTAGCGGTCCTTGTGGAAGAGGCTCGAAATGAATTCCTTTGCATTGTCCGCGGTAGCAAGGTCGCCGTCGCGGAGTCGCTTGTGGATCTCTATATATGCGTCAGAGACGGTCTTTGCCGTGTCTTTCGCGAGAGATGCCGCCATGACCTTGGCTGCGGTCTCGTCGCCCTTGAAGAACGAGAGGATCTTTTCGTCGGTATCGGCGCCGAGGACGCGGAGGAGAGCCGTGACCATGAACTTTCGCTTGCGGTCGATGCGGGCATAGATGGTGCCGTCGTTGTCGGTCTCGATCTCGAGCCATACGCCGCGGGCGGGGATGACCTTGGCGCCGAAGACGGTCTTGCCCTTCACCTCGTCAGAGGTGAAGAAAACTCCGAACGAACGAGCGAGCTGGGGCACGATGACGCGCTCGATGCCGTTTATGATGAACGTTCCGTGATTCGTCATCAACGGGAAGTCCGCGAGGAATATCTCCTGCTCCTTCTCCGAATTGAACATCTTGTTCTTGAGCTTGATGCGGACTTTGAGAGGCGCTTCGTACGAGAGCTTGTTGTCTTTCGCGTAGTGCTCGTCGTATTTAGGCTCGGCGAGCTCGAAGCCCGTGAACGAGAGCTCGAACTTCTTGTCCGAGTAGTCCTTTATAGGAGAGAACTCCTGGAAGAGGTCCGCGAGGCCTTTCTCCACGAGCCATTTGAACGATTCGGTCTGCGCTTCGACGAGATTCGGGATCTCGGCGAGGGCTTCCTTGAAGCGCCCGAAATACTTCTGTTCCCTTTTGATCATTGCTGTAGGTTTCTAATACCGACGACCGGCAATTTATAAAAATACCGACGGCTGCCCCTGCCTTACGGATGGTTCAACCTCTCTATTGACGAACGGGACATAAAGACGCCTAAAAACACAAAAAGGGCCTCTGGGTGAAAGGCTCCTACCGGTTTTGGAATCGTTTATGAGATCGCTGGCAAGAAAAGTATGAAAACCGCCAATAAGCTACCTGCATACTTCGTGTTTCCCCAATAACACAATCAGCGTTGAAGTGAGGATAAGTATACTGACCGGCCGAAAGATGTCAAACAAAAAGGCCCCGGAGCACGGAGCCTTTGTTTCTATGCCTTTTGGAGAGAACCGACGAACCGGATGCTATCGATCGCCCCCTTCAGGATCATAAGTAAGAACAGCGTTCCCGCAACCAGCGCACTTTTGACGATAACATCCGCGTGCGCGAACGCCGCGGCGAAGAACCGCATCACGGCTGGGATGTCTAATGCCGCGGGCATATTGGCGAGCACATGGGAGACTGACACGGTCGATCCCACCACTACCGCCGCGGCTACAAGGAACACAAAAGGCGCGGCGAGCTTCCGTATCAGGAAGATCCTCCGCACCTTGATCATCACGTTATCCATTATTTGAGTCATTGAGGTATTTCGGGTGGACGGCAGCGCCGTCCTAATTATTACTACGCGTCGCTCTACGATATCTTTCGAGCGATGTCCCGCAGCTCTTCGCGGGCGCGATGCATGCGAGTCTTGATCGCGCCTTCGGACACGCCTTCGACTGCGGCTATCTCCTTATAATCCTTGCCTTCGCTCACATATAACCGCAATACGCGGGCGAAAGTTTCAGGCAGGCGCGAGAACATGGATTCAAGGTAGTCCCGGTCCAGTTTTTGCGTCCTTTCAACGCTATCGTCATGGGGTAATACGGCCTCCATGTCTTCGTCCAAGGCCGAAAAGAAGTCGCGCTCGCGCTTCATCTTCTTGTACCACTGGAAACAGACGTTCATGAGCACTTTATATGCCCACGATGAGAACCGCGCGCCTTCGACCGGTTTGAACGTCTTACCGTACAGATATATTTTGACGAAGGTATCCTGGACGATGTCGCGGGAAGCCTCGTCATGGCGCACGATGGACCGCGCTTTGCGCAGAAAAGCATCTTCGTAGCGCTCGACGAGGAGCTCGAACAGATACGGATACTTGAAAGACGCGGCGAGAACGTCTTCGTCCCGCTTTTCCTTGAATTCGGCCTTGTGGGCGTGAGGATTCATTGCCGTTATAGTATAGAATACTTCGGCAGCACCGCAGGTTACGCGCTCTTCCTGCCCGCCTTCCACTCGTCTATGAGCTTGTGATTGCCCGAAAGGAGCACTTTCGGCACGCGGTATTTTTTGCCGCGATATTCGATGACTTCCGGGCGCGTATACACGTCAGATGATGAGATGCGCTCTTCCTCGCGCGAATCATAGTTGCCGAGCACGCCTTCGATCTGGCGCGAGACCGAGTCCATGACGATCATAGCCGGTAATTCCCCGCCCGTGAGCACAAATGGACCGACGGATACGTCTTCCATCCTGAACATTTTTTTGACGCGAGCGTCGATGCCTTCATAGCGGCCGCAGACGAATATGACGTTCTTGTATTTCTTTGCCGTCGCCTTCGCATATGCCGTATCGAACGATTTCCCTGCAGGACTGAAGAAGATCATCTTCGTATCGCGCGCAGCTTTACCATTTTTGCCGCCTGCGGCTTTGACTGCCTTCTCAAGAGCCTTCGCCACAGGCAATGCCTGAATGACCATGCCGGGACCGCCGCCGTACGGCTTCTGATCGACGCGCTGCCATTTGTCGTCGGCGAAATCGCGCGGATTATAGAATTTCACGCGGATCTTCTTGTCTTCCAAGGCGCGCTTCAAGATCGATTCGCCGAGGTACGAATCAAATGCGCCAGGGAAAAGCGTGACTATATGGAATGTCATATCGCTACACTACCTCGAAATCGTCAAAAAGTGGAGCTTAGGCGAAGACGGCCTGCATGCACGCGACCGAGGCGGGCTTGCCCCAGCTCGCGCAGTACTGGATGAGCTCTTCGGCCATCGTCTTCGAGATCGGCAGCCCGTCGCGCAGTTCGGCGATCTTTTCCATATCGCCGTCGCGGAATACGGACATGACGGCCTGCCGCACGGTTTCGTCTATCGAGTCTTGCTCCATGTCGAACGCACTTTCGGCCGCGCGTGCGTTATAGATCTCCCCTTTCTTGAGGAAAGCGATGATAGCCTGGCGGACGATCTCGCAGATCTCGATCTCGGTGCCCAAATCTATGTCGCCCATATCTTCGCGGATCGTCAAAGCCTCCTGGATGTCTCCTTTCGATAGGGCCTTCGCGATCTTTTTGATGTCTTTTTGCATCGTTGCAGATGATTATATCATTTGACGTTATCCCCAAAGAACCGAAAACGCTCCTGACAAAAGAAAAACTCCCTTTCGGGAGGTTTTCTTTTCATTCTAGAGGTTGAGGTCGGCCATCGCTTCGTCTACGGTCTTCGAAGCGCGGGCTTCTTTCGGCATGCCACCCTGCGGTTCGCTGATCTTCAGGTTCACGCGGGAATTATTCTTCATCCCTACGATGCGAAGGAGGGTTCGGATCGCCTTGGCGGTATTGCCTTCGCGACCGATGATCTTGCCCATGTCTGCGGGATTAACGTCGAGGGTGAGGAGCACGCCCATCTCGTCTACGGTGCGGTTGATCTTTACGTCGTTCGGATTGTCTACCAGGGACTTAACGAGGAAATCGAGAAACTTTGCGTCTGCTTCCATTGTTATGCGGTTAGCGGGACTAAATCGAGCCTATATCGCTCTATCGGATAGCATAGCACGGGTACCATTGACATACCATGACATGTGTTGATAATTCCAAACAGGAACCTGTCTCGCCTGCACAGCTCCTTGAGATACGAAGCGGCCTTTCATCCCGGAAGGATGCATGGACGCGGGCCGGAAGCCCTTTCTCATAAAAACCGCGGGCTCGGAGATCCAGCAATGAAAGAAACATGTAGTTCAAACGGAGAGTTCATAGCCCTCCATCTGGAAGACAGGATAAGCCCCGTCCTCCGGGCGGGCTGGAAAAAGCGATCGGGGTTAGACCCTCTCGATCGCTTCGTCGCCGAAGCGGCTCGATATGGCGAGCGCATCGATTCGAATACCAGCTACCGCATCTCCGCCATACTCGCCGTCGTATCGCCGTGGAGCCTTGCCTTCCTCTTTATGCTGAAGGACGGGCTCCTCCCGGCACGAATCGAGAGGGCGATAGGAGCGGTCGCGCTTTCGGGATCCGTGGTCTTCGGAATCGCGACGATCGTCCATAGCTTCAAGAAGGCGCTTGAAAGACGGGCCTTCGACAGCTTCCTGGCGTCGGACAATGAATTCTTAGGAGGGATGCGACGGCTCTGCGAGATCCTCGACATCGATATCTCGTCCGCGCGCCTGCTCGATTGGGAAAGCTTCCATCAGAAAGCAAAGCGAGAGATCCATTCCCTCGCCCTTTCCCTGAAGGTCGCGGAACACCGGTCGGAGAAAGAAAAAGACGGCTCCTTCATATCGGACTGCAGAGAGAAAGAGAGCGATCGCCGCCGGGAATACAGCGAGGCTTTCGATCTCATGTCTGCTTTCGATGTCATCAAAGTCAGCCACGAGCAAGGCCTTGACCAAGTGACGACGGAAGAGGTTGCGCTCCGGACAGAGTGAGCGCCCGACCAAATCAAACCGCCCACAGAGATGTGGGCGGTTTTTTCTTGCTCTAGCGTCGGGCGAAATTTACGCCTTCGGAGCTTCTGCTGCGGGAGCTTCGGCTTTTGGAGCCTCTACCGGCGCTGCTGGCGTGGCGGCCTTTGCGGCCTCAGCGGCTGCTTTCGCTGCCTCTGCAGCCTTCGGGTCGACGATCGGGCTCTTCTTCGGGAGCGCGTTCACCTTCTTGCCGGGAATGACCTTCTTGTCGATAAGCCAATTATGGACGGTATCCGAGAGCTTCGCGCCGTGGCCCATCCAGTGCTTTACGCGGTCAGCCTTGATCTCTTTAACGTCGTTAACGGGGTCATACGTGCCGATAACCTCGAGCGAGCGGCCCGATTTTGTGGAATTCTTGGAATCAGTCACGACGACGCGGAACGTTGGAACGTTCACTCGGCCGACGCGCTGGAGTCGAATCTTTAACATAGACCAAGATACTAGCAGAAGCCCTTAAAATCGTCAATTTCTTCGATATTTGCTATAGTATCCTCAACAAAAACCTATCCACGATACATTAAATGACCCGTTCAGAACGAAAGGAAATGAAAGCGAAGACCCGCATGGTATCAGGCATCATATCGGTCAATTCGAAAGGCGTCGGATTCCTCGAAGATCCGGAGCATAAGGATCAGGAAGACCTCGAGATCCCTTCGGAGGCTCTCCATACGGCTATGCATAAAGACACGGTCGAGGCGCATCTGACCGGCGGCAAGAGCCGTTTCGGCAGGACGCTCGCCGAAGTCACGAAAATAGTGAAGCGCGACAAGATGCGATTCGCGGGCGCTTTGGAAGCGGCTGGCGATAATTTCGCGCTCGTGCCGGATGATAAGCGCCTCTATAAAGACATATTCATCGCAAAGGCAGACGCTCTCCACGGCCGCGCGGGAGACAAGGTATACGCCGAGATCGCCGAATGGGACGAAAAGAAGGGCTACCCCATCGGCAAAGTCATCGAAGTCATCGGCAAAAAGGGCGAGCATAACGCCGAAATGCGTGCCATCGTTTTGGAGCGCGGCCTGGCATACGACTTCCCCGTCGAAGTCGTGCGCGAAGCAGAGGCTATAGAAAAGAACAAGGCGATCACGGCCGCCGAACGCGCATTGCGCCGCGACTTCAGCGATACGCCGACGTTCACCATCGACCCCGTGGACGCGAAGGACTTCGACGACGCTATTTCTATGAAATTCCTGCCCGACGGCAGATACGAGATCGGCGTTCACATCGCTGACGTGTCTCACTATGTCCGCGAAGGCACCGCTTTGGACAAAGAAGCCCGCGAGCGCGGCTTCTCCGTATACCTCGTCGACCGCACCATTCCGATGCTGCCTGAAGTCCTGTCGAACGACGTGTGCTCGCTTAATCCCAACGAGGAGAAGCTGACGTTTTCATCCGTCTTCGTCATGAACGATAAAGGCGATGTGCTCGATCGCTGGTTCGGCAAGACCATCATCAAATCCTGGAAGCGCTTCACGTACGAAGGCGCACAGGACGTGCTCGAAGGCAAGTCGGAGGAATATAAAAAAGAGCTCTTCAAGCTGAACGAGATCGCCAAAAAGCTCCGCGAGAAGAAAGAGGCGGAAGGCGCCATAGATTTCGAGACGGACGAAGTGAAATTCGAGCTCGACCGCGCCGGCAAGCCTATCCGCGTATTCAAGAAGACCCGCAAGGACGCGCACAAGCTCGTCGAGGAATACATGCTCCTCTCCAACCGCGAGGTCGCATTGCGCATGTTCCAGGCTACTGAAAATACCGGCGGCGCGTTCCTGTACCGCATCCACGACCAGCCGGTCATGGAGAAACTCGACAATCTCGTGACGCTCGTCCGCGCTCTCGGATATCACCTCCCGGTCACGAAGAAAGGCGTCGCAGTGAAAGACCTGAAGCACTTGTTCAAGCAGATCGAGGGCAAGACCGAAGAATCACTCATCAAGACCGCCGCCATCAGGTCGATGGCCAAAGCAGTCTATTCAACCGAGAACATTGGCCACTACGGCTTGGCATTCGAGTACTATACGCACTTCACGTCCCCTATCCGCCGCTATGCCGACCTCATCGTCCATCGATTGCTCCAGCGCGAGCTGACGCATGGCAAAGTCGCCCGCGGCGAAATGTCGAAATATCAGAAGATCGCCGACGATAATTCGGAGAAAGAGATCCGCGCAGCGGAAGCCGAGCGCGCGTCGATCAAATACAAGCAAGTCGAATACATGATGGACCGCATCGGCCAGGAATTCGCCGGCACCGTCTCGGGCGTTTCCGACTGGGGCATATACGTCGAAGACAAGGAGACCAAGTGCGAAGGCATGGTCCGCCTGAAAGACATGACCGACGACTACTACGTATTCAATGAAAAGGCATATGCCGTCGTGGGCGAAAAGACAGGCAAAAAATACAGCCTCGGCGATACGGTGAAGTTCAAAGTGATGGGCGCCGACATGGAGAAAAGGACGCTCGACTACAAGCTGGCATAGACCCCCCCCCGGCGCGTATAAAAAAAGAACCTCCTAAGAGGTCCCTTGAGAAAGTCGTCTGATGATCGCGGCGTCATATGTGCCGAGGAAAAGCTCGCGGCTGAAACGGTTATTCCAGTCCTGCCGGGACTCGCCTTCGCGGCGCGGGCAGATCGTCTGGATCTGCGCATCGCGCTCTTTGGCGGCGTCGAGGACGACGACATAGACGTGGTCGTCATCGCCGATCCTCACGCGGCCGGCCGCGGTCAGGGCGTTCGTCCCGTCGTCAGGGACGGCTTTTTTCGCCTTTGTACGCCCGCCGGCGGGCGCATCGAATTCGAATTCCATTCCGGGGCTTAACGCCCTAAAAAGAACAGGTATATACATGCGTATGTGGGTTTCGTGTATAGAGTATGGCTTTAGAGCTATTTTCGCAAATGATCCAGGAATCACGTACTTAGTACGCGCCGCTCCGGCGGTTCATATTCAAACGAAAAGGCCCGACACGGTGGTCGGGCCTCGAGGAGGGTCAGACGGTGCAGGCGGAGCGCTCGACGAGATCGCCGCCCTGCATGCTGATAAGGCGGCCAGTCTGGACGCAGACCGCTTCGAGCGTCCTGCCGTCCTCCGTCCGGACGGGCTGGACGCGGATATACGTCAGCGCATAATCGACGCCGAGGCGATGGTCGCCGTTCGGGCCGAAAAGCTTGAAGCCGACGCTCGTAGGCACTTGGGAGAAAGGAGTCGGGAGAGGCATGGGAGAGCAGGGTTTGGATATATGATAGCGCCCCTTCCGGTTCGCGCAAATCGCAAAAAATCGGAGAAAGAAAAAAGGCCTGCGACGCGAAGCGTCGCAGGCCTTGAATACAAGCCCTCAGAAACCATGGCCATTGGCGACCGGATCGTTCTTGAAATCGGCGAGGACGGCATTCCAGAAAGCGTTAAGCGCTCTCCGTTCCGCCGTAGGGCCGAATTCGATCGGAACCAGTCCGCAGTCCTGGGCCTTGCGATCGGGCAGATCCTTGATCTGAAGCCCGAAACGGCTGACGACCAGATTGAAGGGCGCCCGCGCAGGGTCGCCGACGTCGATCTCGCCTTCGCGGATCTTGACCCACCACCTGCTGAACCCGAATTCCATGAAGAGATGGACTCCGGCGACGACGCGCTCGAATGCCTTGCGGATCGAGGCATCGTCGATCTGGATCTCGCCGGAGGCGCAGAGAGCCAGGATCTTTTGCTTGGTTTCTCGGAAGAGCTCTTCGAGCTCTTCCTGCGAATTAAGGAGACATGAGTTAATGTGCATATGCTATGCATCATTATAGCACATCTGTATAAAAAATCAAGTCCTATTTCGCCACCGCCAATGCCTCGTTGAATGCGATGGAAAGGAGCTTGGAATAGCCTTCCCTGCCCATAGTGACGCCATAGAGGACGCCCGCGCGCGACATAGTCTCGCGGTTGTGGGTGATGACGATGAGCTGGGAATGCTTCGACAGATTCTCGACCATGTCGCCGTATTTTTTGGAATTAGCCTCGTCGAGGGCGGCGTCGGTCTCGTCAAGGATGATGAACGGCGGCGGATTGACCTGCGAGATCGCGAAGAGGAGCGCGATAGAAGTGAGAGCGCGCTCGCCGCCCGAAAGCATCTCGAGGCCGCGGATCTTCTTCCGCGGCAGATTCACGTTGATATCCACGCCGAGCTCGGTCTCTTCCTCCTCTCCTTCGGGAGGGAGTTCGATGCCAGCCTCTTTCATTTCCGCCAATTCTTCCGCGGAAGGGCCCCGCTTGCGCTTCTTCTCTTTGATGACGCCGAGGGATGCTTCGCCGCCGCCGAACATGAGAGCGAAGAATTCTTTAAATTGCCTATTTATTTTAGAGATGCCGTCAGAGAACATGGTGTCGAGCTTCTCCTCGAGCTCGACGATGAGCCGGGTCAGGGATTCGGCCGATTTTTCGAGGTCCACGATCTCGCGGGCGAGGAATCCGTCGCGGTCGGACGTCTCCTTGAACTCCTTCATGACGTCTTCAGGCGAGACTCCGCCGGAATCCTCGAGGCGGACCTTGATCTTTTCGATGGAGCGGCGGCGCTCTTCCTGGGCGTGGCGGTCTTCGGCAGGATATACGGCCTCGTCCGACTCATAGAACGTTATGTCGCGGCCGATCAGTCCAGCGCCTTCGGCGAGCTCGCGCTTGAAGTCTTCTTTTTCGAGGCGGAGCTTGTCTTCGCGCACGCGGATAACGGAGAGCCTGCCGCGGATCTCGTTCTCTTCGGCCATGATGCGGAACATCGCCTTCTCGGCGTCGCGCGAGCTGTCTTTCTCCTTTTCTATCTCCTTCTGGAGAGCGGCGTATTTCGCGGAGAGAGCGCCGAATTCGGAGTCTCTTTCCTTGCTTTCCTTGTCCGCATCGATCTTGCGCTCCTTGAGGAGCTTTATCTCCTTCTCCAGGTCTGCGGCACGGCTATCGGATCGAGCGTTTTTATTCGAATCAAGGAAAGACTTGAGCAATGCACGGACTTTGGCGATGAGACCGAGGTCTTTGGCTGCGCCGGCGAGCATATCGTCGGCTTCGGCAATGAGAGATTTTACCTTCGAATATTCTACGGTGACGGCTTCCGCGGCTGCGGTCGCCTTTTCGCGCGCGAGGAGCTTTTCAAGGGTTGATATCTCGCCTTCGATGCGGCCGGTGGCGCGCGACGCGGCGTCGCGCGCCTCTCTGACCGCTTTCAGCCGACCCTCTAGCTGCATCAGCTCGCTCGACTTGGCGTCCTTATGCTTGGACTCGTCCAAGACCTTTTTCGCCGCCGCCAGTTCTTTTTCCAATCGATCGAGGTCGCGCTTCGGGCCCGCGGATTCTTCGACGAGAGCCTTTTCGGTCGCGCCCAGATATTCAGATTCCCTCTTCAGGTATTCTCTGTACATGTCGTTGAGCTCTTCGCGCAGAGCGATCGTCTTCTCGACCTTCTCCACCTGCTTTTTCAGGAACTTCAGATGCGGAGCGATCTCTTTGCGGAGCGATTCGACCTTGTCCATGTTCTCGCGCGTTTTCTCGAGCTTTCGCTCGCTCTCCTCCCTCTTGTACTGGAATATCTTGAGACCGAGCGCGTCCTCGATCATCTCGCGGCGCTCGCGTGCGTTCGCGTTCAGGATCCTGTCGGCCTCGCCCTGCGAGATGATGTGATGGCCCGAAGCGCCGATATGCGCGCCGGCGAGCAGTTCGACGATGTCTCGCAAGCGCACGGCCGATCCGTTAATGAAATATTCGGAAAGCGAGTCGCGGTGTATGACGCGCTCGATAGAGACCTCGTCGAAATCGATGTTCAGGAGCCGTGCGCCCTTTTGCGGCGCATTATCGAACGTCAGCTTGACCGACGCGCGGTTGCCGCGGGCCTGGGCTTCGGCTCCGTTGAAAATAAGGTCCTCGGTCTTCTTGCCGCGCATGGACTTGATGGATTGCTCGCCTAGGACGAACCGGAACGCCTCGGCGACGTTCGATTTACCCGATCCGTTCGGACCGACGATGGCGGTCACTTGCGCGTTGAATTCGAGCGCGCTCTTTTTAGCGAACGATTTGAAGCCGGAAAGCTCGAGTGATCGGAGATGCATGGAGGGAATTGGCTCTTTAAATATATCACTTACAGCCTGGAAATGCGCAAAAGCAGCGTCCGTGCTATTATGGCGCGGAATCCCTTGTACCCTATGAAAAGACTTCCCGCCTGGGTCAAAGACCCTGTCATCTTCGCCGCGGCCTCCTTATGCGCCATGGGCTTTTGCGGAGTGATCACGAATATCGCGGAGATCGTTCTCGCGGCCCACCCCTCCGACGAATTCCTGGAATCGCAGCACACGATGATCGTGCGCTCGATCATCGTAATGATCCCGTTTTGTCTCTATCATCTCGGTTTCTGCGGCTCTTGGAAGAATATCTTCCGAAAACCGAGCAGCTTGTAGGCTATCAAGGCCGCGCTCTTGCGAGAGCGCGGTTTTTTTATTCTCGATATTCCCGGAAGGACGCGGAAAGCAAGGCGCTTTCTACGGATTCCAACCCTTTGCCTCGAGCGCCCGCAATGCGGCGTTCTGTTCCGCTTCCTGCTTTGATTTTCCTTCGCCCGTGGCGACCTGCTCTTTGCCTATCATCACGCCGACCGTGAACGATTTGTCGTGGTCAGGGCCTGACTCACGCACCAATTTGTACGACGGCGTCACTCCCGTCTTCTCCTGGGCGCGCTCCTGGAACATGGACTTTGCGTCTACGAGGTTTCCGCGCGCGATCATAACGTCCGCAAATATGAATATGTGCTTCTCTATGAACTGCTTGGCGACGTCGTATCCTTGGTCCAGATAGATGGCGCCGACGACGGCTTCGAAGGTATTGGCCAATATATACTGGCGCGCGCGGCCATTGTCTTTAGCTTCACCCTTCGAAAGGAGGAGGAAATCGTTCATAGCGAGGTTCGACGCGACTTCGGAGAGCGTGACGGCGTTCACCAGGGCCGACCGGTACGTCGTGAGCTCTCCTTCCGGATTAGTCGGATATTTTCTGTACAGGAAGTCGGTGACGACCAATTCAAGGACCGCGTCGCCGAGGAATTCGAGGCGCTCGTTATGCTCGAGCCTGGTGTTCTTGTTCTCGTTGATGTAGGAACGGTGCGTAAAAGCCTGGCGGAGGAGCGCTTTGTCTTTGAAGACGACGCCTGCCTTGTCTTCGAATCGGGAAAGATTTCTGTCTATGTCTGTTGCCATGCGACTAACCTATATGAAAAGAGAGGAATTGCCAACTACTTCTTGGGAATGAGCTTTATGGCTTTCGTGAGGATCGGCAGCATGTCGTCATAGAAATTGAGGTCGCCGATCGCGTCCGCCTTGAACCACTGCGCTTTGTCGAGGCCGCCCGATTCTTTGAGCTTCAAAGGCTCGTACTTTGCTTCGGCGAGGAAATACGTCACCTGCTTGCGGAGCTTGCCTTTCTCCGGGTGCGTCGCGACATATTCGTTCGAAGCGACCTCCTTGAGGAGGCTGACGCCTATGCCGATCTCCTCTTTGATCTTGCGCATAGTGCCGACCTTCACGTCCTCGCCCTCTTCAAGGCTTCCTTTGGACAAGGTCCAGCGACCGAATACGTCATGGACGAGACCCAGGTATATGTCGCCGCCGTCGCGGGCGAATACGACCGCGCCGCCGAGCTTCACGATGGGCATCTTCTCGAACGGGATATTGAATTTGTCGTCCTTTTTCTTGGAAACCGCGTCCTTGCCCGGCTCGCCGAGCTCCTTGTATACGGAACCGAGCACGCCGTTCACGAATTTACCCGAATTCTCGCCGCCGAACGATTTGGCGAGCTCGATGGCCTCGTTGATGGCGACTTTCGCCGGAACCTCTTCGCGGTCGGCGAAGAGCAATTCAAAAAGACCGATGCGCAGGACATTTCGGTCTACGATGGAGATCTTGTCCAAAGGCCAGTCAGGAGCGGCCTTGGTTATGATGGTGTCTATCTCAGAACGCTTTGAAATGACTCCCTTGCCGAGCTCCTGCATGAACGAGACGTCGGAATTGCCCGGCGCGAACTCGGCCGCGTCGCGGGATATCGCATCGGAGAGGATGGCGTCGGATTTATCGCGGAAGTCCCACTCGAAGAGGGACTGCAGAACGACAGACCGCGCAAGGTGCCTATTTGCCATAAAATGTGCGTTCGTTAATGCCTGAAACTAATACGTTATAAAGGATACAAAGGTTTTAGAAGGTGCGCAAGAGAGCAATGGAGTCCG
Organism: Candidatus Paceibacterota bacterium; assembly: GCA_035546035.1. Classification (NCBI taxonomy): domain Bacteria; kingdom Bacillati; phylum Minisyncoccota; species Minisyncoccota bacterium. Next base: position 358,327 of record DASZXC010000008.1, on the reverse strand, counting down.
GACGGCTCGCTAGTATAAAAATCACCCCGCCGAGCCCTGGGGTGATTTTTATACTAGCGAGCCGTCTGTGCTTCTTTCGCTTTCTTGGCCTTCTTCGCGGCCTTCTTATCCATGTCTACGACGACGATACCTTTGTATTTGCCCGTAATCGCGGAAGCGCGGTGGCGGAGGTGGATAGCGCCCGTATTCGTATCGCGCGTCAATGCAGGGTTTTTAAGGGCGTGATGAGAACGCCTGTTGTTCCTGTGAGACCTCGTTGCTCGCATTCGTACTACCATAGGCCATTGACTATAGCAGACTTCATAAAAAAGGCAAGAAAGGGCCGGATTATGCGGCCTTTATGATGTTGGAAAGGAAGCTAAGCCTGTGGATCGGCGACGCGCCGTGCTTTCTGATAGCTTTTCGATGCTCATCGGTGCCATACCCCTTATGCGCCTCGAATCCATATGCGGGATATATGCGCCCCTGCTCTTCCATATGGCGGTCGCGGATGACCTTGGCGACGATGGACGCGGCGCTGATTATAGGCACCTTCTCGTCCCCTTTTATGATCGTCTCCTGATGCGCGAAGCGCTTCGGAGCCTTGAGCGATCCGTCCAAAAATATGTAAGTCGATTCAGGGACGAGGTCCAGAGCCTCGAGCGACACATGTATAGCCTTCTCGATCGCCCGTGCGATGCCGATCGCGTCTATCTCTTCCGCCGACACGGACGCGTATGCGAATTCGACCTGGCCACGCGACTTCAATTCCGATATGCGCAGGAACCACGATTCGCGCTTCTGGGGCGAAAGCTGCTTGGAATCCTTGATTCCCTTGAAATGCTCGAAATCGAATCCGTCGGCTACTCGGCAGGCACAGATAGTGACAGGCCCCGCCAACGGCCCGCGACCTACCTCGTCTATGCCCACGATATGGCGGATCTCCATTAGGTTCATTATCTCATACTACGAGGACGCTTGGTGCCTCGATGCAAAGAGCGTATACTTGTATGGTCACTGATCGATCGCAAGGCTTGTCCTTGGCGTTCCATTCAACCTATGTCCCGCTTCATCCATCTCCATACCCACAGCCACTACTCCCTCTTGGCGGCATTGCCAAAGATCGGAGACCTCGTGGAAGCGGCGAAAAAAGACAGCGCCCCTGCCCTGGCTCTGACCGACAACGGCAACCTCTACGGTGCCATCGAATTCTATAAAGAGTGCAAGGGCAAAGGCATCAAGCCGATCCTTGGCGTCGATTTCTACGTCTCGCCGCGCGGTCGCGCCGACAAGCAGTCGGGCATAGACTCGCGCCGCACGCGCCTCATACTTCTGGCCAAAAATTATAACGGATACAAAAACCTCATCCAGCTCGTCACCAAAAGCTACCTCGAAGGTTTCTACTACAAGCCGCGCATAGACGACGAGCTCATGAAGCTTTATAAAAGCGACCTCGTCGCCGTCGCATCGGCGTTCAGCGGCCCTTTGAGCACGGCGCTCCAGGGAAATGACATAGCCAAGGCCTGCGAGATCGCCGAAAGCTATCGTGCCATATACGGAGCAGATTTTTATATCGAGATCACCTACCATCCGGACATAGACGGCCACGACACGCTCATGGAGCGCACCAAAGACGTGGCGAAAAAGACCGGCATACCGTTAGTCGCCGGAGGCAACGTCTATTACATCAGACCTGAAGATAAGCAGGCTCAACAGACTCTGATGCTCGTGAACTCGTCGGGCGACGACCGCATTTCAGATGACGACGTCGCCGATTTCTCGTTCATATCCGACAAAACGGCCCAAGAATATTTCCGCGACATACCAGAAGCGATCGCCAACACCGAAAAGATCGCCGATGAATGCAACTGCGAGATAGAGCTCGGCAAATGGGTATTTCCCGACTTCAAATTGCCCGAGGGCGAAACGCCTGACACGGCTCTACGCAAGGTCGTATTCGAAGGCTTTGCCAAGCGAGACGTCGCGGAGACGCCCGACATATTGAAGCGCGTCGAATACGAGCTCTCCGTCATCAAGGGCAAGGGATATTCGCCGTACTTCCTGATCGTGGCGGACCTTCTGGCATATGCGCGAGCACACGGCATATTGTCGAATATCAGGGGTTCGGTCTCCGGCTCCATGGTCACATACCTCGCAGGCATCACGAATATAGACCCGCTCGAATATGAGATCCCGTTCGAACGATTCCTCAATCCCGACCGGCCTTCGGCGCCCGATATAGATATGGACTTCGCCGATAACAGGCGCGACGAGATGGTGGATTACGCCCGCAAGAAGTACGGCATAGAGAAAGTAGCCCAGATCGGCACGTTCGGCACCATGGCAGCCCGCGGCTCGGTGCGCGACGTGACTCGTGCTCTTGGCTACCCTGTCGAGACCGGCGACAAGCTCGCCAAAATGATCCCTATGGGATCGCAGGGCTTCCCTATGACCATCGATCATGCCATGGAGCTCGTGCCCGATCTGGCGAAGCTCTATAAAGAAGATCCCGATACCAAGCGCATCATAGACCTGGCAAAGAAGATCGAGGGCTGCGCCCGGCACATCTCCGTGCATGCCGCAGGCGTGGTCATCGCCCCGACGGAACTGACCGACTTCACTCCCCTCCAGTACGATACGAAAGGCGAACAGAAGATCATCAGCCAGTACGACATGTATTCGATCGAGGAAGCGGGCCTCCTGAAATTCGACTTCCTTGGCCTCAAAAACCTCTCTATCCTCGCCGACGTGGTGGACCGCATCGAAAAGATCGAGGGCCAGAAAATAGATCCCGAGACGGTGCCGCTCGATGACAAGAAGACATTCGATATGCTCGCGCGCGGCGAGACCGAAGGCCTTTTCCAGCTGAACGGCGACGGCATGACCAAATACCTGAAGGATCTCAAGCCGACGACCATCCACGACATCAACGCAATGGTGGCGCTCTATCGTCCCGGCCCGATCCAATTCATCCCGCTGTATATCGACCGAAAGCACGGCCGCTCGCCGATCGAATATCCCGACCCGGCGCTCGAACCTATCTTGAACAAAACATACGGCGTGCTCGTATACCAGGACGACCTTCTGATGATCGCGCACAAGATCGCGGGATATTCATGGGGCGAAGTCGACAAGTTCCGAAAGGCCGTCGGCAAGAAGATCCCGGAAGAGATGGCGGTCCAGAAGGAGAAATTCATCAAGGGCTGCGTCTCGCATTCCAAATGGGCCGAGAAGAAGGCGAAGGAATTGTGGACCTGGATCGAACCGTTCGCCGCATATGGCTTCAACAAGGCTCACTCGGTATCATACGGCAAAGTCGCATACGAGACGGCGTATTTCAAAGCCAACTTCCCTGCCATCTATATGTCCGCCGTGCTGACCGCCGATTCAGGCGACGTCGAGCGCATCGGCGAATCGATCATCGAATGCAAGCGCATGGGCATTCCGGTATTGCCGCCATCCGTGAATGAAAGCTTCACGGCATTCTCCGTGATCAAAGACGCGACCGCGAACGGAGCCGGCGGCACGGCGCGCATCCGCTTCGGACTTACGACGATCAAGAACTTCGGCGAAGGCATAGCCCGCGCCATCATCCACGAGCGCAAGGCAGGCGGAAAATACAAGTCGCTCTCGGATTTCCTTTCCCGGATCAAGGACCGGAACCTGAACAAGAAATCGCTCGAATCTCTCATCAAGTGCGGCGCTTTGGACGAATTCGCCGACCGCGCTGCCATGTACGGCAACATCGATAAATTGCTCGAATACAACAAAGAGAAAGCTAGGTCGGGCGGCGCGCAGGATTCATTGTTCGGCGGCCATGAAGCGTTCGCGGGCCACGACGACATCAGGCTCGATACGGTGTCTCCCGTGACCCAGCACGAGAGGCTGCTCTGGGAAAAAGAGCTCCTCGGCCTTTATATCTCCGGGCATCCTTTAGACAAATATAAAGCGGTGCTCGAGAAACGCCCGATCCATATCGCCACGGCAAAAGCTAAAGCCATGAAGGAATTCGAAACGACGGGCAAGGTAAAGGAAGAGATGGTCGTGCTCGGCGGCATTATCGAGGAAGTCCGCGTCATCATGACGAAGAAGAACGAGCCGATGGCGTTCATCCGCATGGCAGACCTGACCGGCACGATCGAAGCGGTAGCATTCCCCCGCACGTACGCGCGATACAAAGCCGTCATCGTGCCCGAGAAATGCGTGGCATTGAAAGCGAAAGTTTCGGAGAGGAACGGCGAGATCTCCCTACTCGCCGATAATTTCATGGCGCTTGCATAGAAGCCGCGCCGGAGAGGGCTTTTCGTGATATAACATACGAGGAGTCCTTATGGTAGAAGCGCCTCGCAACTGATTCGCGAGGCGAAGTCCGAACCGCAAGTGCGGCAACCCGGGCTCATACGGAGCAGTCCCAGGCCGGGAGCGCGCCCGTTAAGGAATGCTGCGCTCGTCAACCGGCATAGGCATCTGGCGCATCGCGCGCGTTCAACGGATGCCGACGAACGGGAAACCTCCCGTAGCAAGGCTGGATTGAATCCGGCGACAAATGCGGTCGAGCGGCGTGATTGCCGGGGATCGCTCTTGGCCCAGGGATGTTCACATCCCTGGGCCTTTGTGCTATCGTTTGACCGGATCGGCACCATCATCGCCGATAGCGGAAAAGATCGTACGAGGGAACGCCGGCACTCTGACGGCACCACTCCCGCCAACCTGGCAGGTCCGGCCTGCGCGCCGAGAGCTTGTTGGAAACCAGTCGCCGCCCGATGGGCGAATGACCAGGTTTGGGCCCCACTGATTCGTGGGGCTTTTTACTTTCACATGCGATATCCGCATGGTCCGAAAGGAACTCGCAGGGCATATTGCCCATAATATGCATCCTTAAGAGCGGTCGCAGCCGTCAGGCGATCGCTCTTTTACTTTCCCCTGAATCGTAGTACCATTGATCCGTCAGAGATTGCTTGGCCCACCAAACCAAGGGACCGCCGAAAGGCCTAATCTGGCGCCAATTCGAGAGATATAAGCCTAGGTGGAACCGCGCTCATGCGCCCTAGCGAACCGGAATCCCGCTCCGGTTCGCTAGGGCCGTTTTTAGTTCGAAAATCCTTTTTTATAACCTTATCATCATGTCTTCCGCAGAAAACATCCGCCATTCGTTCGCACATCTCCTCGCCGCCGCCGTGGGCGAGCTCTACCCCGGTGTCAAGAACACCATCGGCCCCGCGATCGAGAACGGCTTCTATTACGATTTCGAATTCCCTGCAGGCAAGGACGGCAAAAGCGGCGCGCCCTCGGACAAGGAATTCAAGGATATAGAAAAGCGCATGCGCAAGATACTTCCTTCCTGGAAGTCATTCGAAGGTAAGGAGGTCTCCGAAGCCGAGGCTCGCGAGATCTTCAAAGACAATCCGTACAAGCTCGAGCTCATCTCTGACATCGCTGCCAAGGGCGAGAAGATCACTCTCTATACGTCGGGCAAATTCACTGACCTCTGCCGCGGCGGACACGCTGACCCGAAGGACATGCATGACGATGCGTTCAAGATCGAGCGCATAGCGGGTGCATACTGGCGCGGCGACGAGAAGAACGCCATGCTGACCCGCATATACGGCCTCGCCTTCGCTTCGAAAGCCGAACTCGACGCATACGTAGCGCAGCAGGAAGAAGCCAAGAAGCGCGACCACAAGAAGCTCGGCCCTGAACTGGATCTCTTCACGTTCTCTGACCTCGTCGGCGCGGGCCTTCCCCTCTGGACGCCCCGCGGCACCATGCTCCGCCATCTCCTCGACGGATACGTATGGTCGCTCCGCTCCATGCGCGGATACGAGAAGGTCGAGATCCCTCATATCACCAAAAAGGACCTCTATATCACGTCCGGCCACTGGGAGAAGTATCAGAACGATCTGTTCAAGATCACGACGCGCGAAGGCCACGAATTCGCCATGAAGCCGATGAACTGCCCTCATCACACGCAGATATACGCCCGCAGGCTCTGGAGCTACAAGGATCTGCCCCAGCGATACGCCAATACGACTACCTGCTATCGCGACGAGCAGACCGGCGAACTGTCCGGCCTTTCGCGCACGCGCGCGTTCGCCCAGGACGACGCGCACGTCTTCTGCCGCATGGCAGACGTCAAATCAGAGTTCCTGAAGATCTGGGACATCATCAACGAATTCTATCCGACATTCGGATTCAAGCTCGAAGCGCGCCTCTCGTTCCATGATCCGAAGCAGCCTGAAAAATACCTCGGCAACAAGAAGCGCTGGGAGACGGCAGAGGCATTGCTCCGCGAAATAGTGGACGAAAAGGGCGTAAAGGCCCTCGACGGCATCGGCGAAGCCGCGTTCTATGGCCCCAAGATCGACTTCATGGCCAATGACGCCATCGGCCGCCGCTGGCAGGTCGCCACGATCCAACTCGACATGAATATGCCGGAGCGATTCGATCTGTCCTGCGTGAACGAGAAGGGCGAGCGCGAAAGGATCGTCATGATCCACGCCGCCATCATGGGATCGCTCGAACGATTCATGAGCATCCTGATCGAGCATACGGGCGGCAACTTCCCTCTCTGGCTCGCTCCGACCCAGGTCAAAATCGTGCCCGTCCGCGAATCGAATAATGCCCGCGCAGCGGAGGTCGGCGTATTGCTCAAAAGAGCGGGCATACGCGTCGACATAGACGCATCGGACGCGGGCTTCGGCAAAAAGGTCCGCGAGGCAAAAGACATGAAGATCCCCTATACCGTCATCATCGGCGACAAAGATATGGAAAAAGGCGTCGTCACGCTCGAGTCCCGCGATAAAGGCAAAGTAGGCGAGATGAAAGCCGAAGAAGCCGTCGCCATGCTTTCGGCGGAGGCGGCAGAGAAGAAATAAAAAAAGCGCCCGTCATATTTCAGACGGGCGCCGTTCGAATTCCTTAGTAGTTCTTTTTGACTATACTCTCGACTTTGGCGATGATCTCGCTTTCCGACAGGTCGAGCTCCTTGCGGATCTCTTCCATCTCTGCGAGCTCTTCCTGGCTGGCTTCGTCGCGCGCTTTGCGCATGGCCAGTTCGCCGTAGCGAAGGAGCCTGACTTTGCGTTCCGTGGTCTGGTCGGTCATACATTACCTCCTTCGGTTGTCTTGATGTACTCGAAAGCGATAACGATGGCGAACCGGCCCAAGGCCGCGCGGTCATGCCCGACCCTGCCCCGCCACTCGGCTTTCCTGCCCTGCCGGACAAGCGTCCGGGAGAGGATATTCACATGCTCGATGAAAGCGTTGTGAACCGTGCGACGGGTGTCCTCGATGGCCTGGCGGGTGCCGATGGCATCGAATTCATCCGGGGTCTCCACCGCCATGCGCTGCCATCGGCATACCGATTCGGCGTAGCGCAGGGCGAAGTCGATCATATTCTCAAAAAGCTCTGTAAGGATTTCGTTGCCCTCGCACTCGGATTTGATCTCCTCGAGCGGGGCAATGATCTTGAATCGAGAGGACGTCTGCGTGAGACGGTTTTTGTCCTCTATGGATAATGCATGCATTCTCCTACTATTATATCACCTCTTATATATAAAGTCAATACACACGAAAAAAGCCCTTAAATAGGGCTTTTTTCGTGTGTATGATCTTGATTATACGTCTATCGTCGCCTTGTGGGCGTTGGACTGGATGAAGGTCTTGCGGCTCGGCACGTCGGTACCCATGAGCATATCGAATACCTTGTCTGCTTCCTGCGCGTCGGCGATGGTGACTTGCTTCAAGAGGCGCCGCGCGGGGTCCATAGTGGTCTCCCAGAGCTCTTCCGCGTTCATCTCGCCGAGGCCCTTGTAGCGCTGGACGTGAGTCCTCGCGGCTTTTTTGGCGCCCTTCCCTTTCGCCTCTTCCTCTTCTGCTTCTTCAGCGGCCTCTTCTGCGTTCTCGTCGCTTTCGAGAGGGATCTCGTCTTTGCCGAGTATTTTAGTCTTCTCTTCCTCGGAATAGAAATACATGAGCTCCTTTCCGCGCTTCACCTTATAGAGCGGCGGCTGGGCGATGTAGATATATCCGCCGTCTATAAGCGGCTTGAAGTATCGGTACAAGAGCGTGAGGATGAGCGTCCTGATATGCGCGCCGTCCACGTCGGCATCGGTCGCGATGATGACCTTGTGATAGCGGAGCTTCGATATGTCGAACGTCTCGCCTATCGCCGTGCCCATGGCGACGACGAGGTTCTTGATCTGCTCGGAGCCGAGCATGCGGTCGAGGCGGGCCCTTTCGATATTAAGAATCTTTCCGCGGAGCGGGAGCACGGCCTGCGTCTTTCGATTGCGACCGGTCTTCGCGGTGCCGCCTGCCGAGTCGCCCTCTACGATGAAGACCTCGGATTCCGATGCGTCGCTCGATTCGCAGTCGGCAAGCTTGCCCGGGAGCGTCATGCCTTCGAGGGCGCCCTTACGGAGGATCGAATCCTTTGCGGCCTTTGCGGCCTTGCGGGCCTTCATGGCGAGGGTCGCCTTGGCGATCATGGCTTTGGCGTCGTCAGGGTTCTCTTCGAGGAAGAGCTGGAACGCCTCGCCGAATACGCCTGCAGTGGCCGACTGGGCCTCTACGGAGCCGAGCTTGGCCTTGGTCTGGCCTTCGAACTGGATCTCGCGGAGCTTTACGGATACGACGGCAGTGAGGCCTTCAAGGACATCGTCGCCGGTGAAAGAGTCGTCTTCCTTGCCGCCGTTCTTCTTGGCATAGCTGTTGAGCGTTCGAGTAAGCGCGGTCTTAAAGCCGGTGATATGCGTGCCGCCCTCGCCGTTATAGATATTGTTCGCGAACGGAAGGATGCGCGACGAGATGTCGTCCACGTACTGGAGGGCGACTTCGACCGATTCGACGCCTTCGGCCTTCTTTTCCACATAGAAGATGTTCTTGTGGATCGGCTTCTGGAGAGAATTGGTGAAGCGGACGAGAGATACGAGACCGCCTTCGAAATAGAAGGTCTGGGACGGAGCCTCGATCATGGACTCGCGGAAATAGAATATGTCGTCGGTGTCTATCGAGCCCTTGTATTCGCGCGCGTCTATGACGGAAATGCGGAGGCCGCGCACAAGATACGCCTGCTGGCGCATATGGGTGACGATGCGGTTGAAATCGAAGACCTGCGGGCCGAATATTTCGGTATCGGGCTGGAACGTAGTGATGGTGCCGTTGAGCTTGGACGAGCCGACTTTCTTTACGGCCGCCTTGCGCTTGCCCTGGGAGTATTCCTGGACATATTTGCCGCCGTCACGATGGACTTCGGCCTTGCAATAAATGGACAGAGCGTTGACTACGGATGCGCCCACGCCGTGGAGGCCTCCGGAGACTTTATATCCCGAATCCTCGCCGCCGAACTTGCCGCCGGCGTGAAGGACGGTCATGACCATCTCGAGGGCCGAGATCTTGGTCTTGGCATGGACGTCTACGGGGATGCCGCGGCCGTTGTCCGCAACGCGGACCATTTCGCCCGGAAGGAGCGCGATCTCGATATCGTTCGCGTGGCCGCCCATGGCTTCGTCGCGCGAGTTATCGAAGATCTCGGTTATGAGATGGTGGAAGCCGTCAGGACCGGTCGTGCCGATATACATGCCGGGGCGCTTTCGCACCGGCTCGAGGCCTTCGAGGACCTGGATCGATTCAGCGCCGTATGAAGACTTTTTATCTGCTTTTTTCTCTGCCATAAACAAAAAATGAGACCGCCGGGAATGGTTATTTACCCTAGAATTATAGCAAATTTGAGGGGTATTCGCCACCCTCTTATCCGTCATCTCTAAGGCCTATCTTAGGGCCAAAAACTAGCGAACCAGAGCACCGAGCTCTGCCGTTGTCTTCTCCTGGATCTTGGCGTGGATAGCATTCACTTCCTCGTTCGTGAGGGTGCGCTCCGGCGAGCGGTATGTGATGCGGAACGTATAGCTGACCTTCCCTTCTCCAAACTTCTTGGCGTTCTCAAAAGTGTCGACAAGGGCGAGCTCCTCGATGAGGTTTCCAGCGCAGTCACGGGCAATCTCGTAGTAGTTGTTGAGGCCTGTGGATTTGTCTACGATGAAGGATATATCGCGCACGATCGGCGGATACTTGGATACTTCCTTGAATTTGCTGTCGAGATTCTTGAACTGGCTCGTGATGCGAGGGTCTTCGGACCAGAGAATGCGGATGTCCGGAATGGCCATCTTGACCATGGCGAGCCTGTCGCCGAATCCGAATGCCCAGCCGTTATAGACTTCGGGATCGAGGCCGAAATTACGGAGCACCTGCGGATGGACGAGGCCGGCGCCGTTCACCTCCATCCAGTCGCCATTGAACATGATGTCCATTTCGACCGACGGATCGGTGAACGGAAAGGCGTCGACGAGGAATTTATATTCGATAGTGTCGCCGAATATGCCCTTGGCCATCTCTTTCTGAACCTCCTCGAGATCGCCCTGGGTGATCTGCTTCTTGGACTTCTTGCATATATAGAGGCCGTCTACTTGATGGAACGCCGGATAATGTCGCCTGTCTATTTCGTCCTTGCGGAAGACGATGCCCGGCGAGAGAGCCATCACTTCCCCGTCCTTCTCGAGACGGGCCAGGACGTCCTTGTCGCGCAGATAGAACGACCACATGACGGTCATCTGGGTGCGGAGGACGTGGGTATCATCCACGTAGTACGTGTCGTTCTCGCGGCGGCTCGGGTGGTCCTTCGGCGTATTGAGCAGGTCGAAATTCTCCTCGACCGTGACGATGCGCGGGAATTCTACGATATCGAAGTCTTTGAAGACCGGAAGCGCGAGGATGTGATCAAAGAGGATCTTTACCGGCGAATTAGCCTTCTTGGTGAGGTCAGGCAGTGCGAGAAGGCGCTTGAGACGCTCGGATTTGACGTCCGTCTTACCCTGAAGACCAGCGATAAGCTCGGCTTCCTTCGGGTCTTTTATAACGATATGATGTCGCGTGGGCATGTGGATCGAACGCTGGTTACTCTATCAAAAGTATTCTGGTTGAGCCACCTCCCGGGCTTGAACCGGGGACCTACTGTTTACAAAACAGTTGCTCTACCAACTGAGCTAAGGTGGCAATGCCTAGCCTTCGATGCGTGTTGTCGGCTCGGGAGCCGACTGGACTCCGTCCTTAGTTTCCTTGATCTGCTTCAGGTAAAAGGATGCGGCGCCGCCTCGAGAGAGGTCTTCGGTCTTCTTGGACGCCTTTTCGACGATATTGGACGATACTTTGTGCGCGCGGTGCGAGACATCCATAAAGAATTTGACCACGGCGACGAATGCGTGATTCAAGACGAGGACGAGGTTCCTGAACGTGAGCTGCGATGCGAGGCGCATGCTCTTATGGGCGATATCCTGAAAGAAAGGATCGGCCTTGGTGCGAACGTTCTCGACGCGCGCGGATGCGGCGCCTTTAGCGAGTTCGGAGCGCTTGTGGACGAGCAGGGCGATCATTCCTGCTGCTGCCACCGTCATGAGCGTGAGCTCGAGGGTCATAGTGATGATTTAAGCTGCCTGTTATGCGCCGTAGCGGGTGAAGCGGACGATCTCGATCTTCTCGCCGAATTTCTGGACGCCCTGAGAGAGGAGGCCCGCGATGGTGAGCTCCGGGTTCTTGATGAACGGCTGGTCCAAGAGGACGCGCTCGGAGAAATACGACGCGAGCTTACCTTCGAGGATCTTCGCCTTCATCTCTGCGGGCTTGCCTTCGACTTCCTGGGCGAATACGGATTCTGCGGTAGCGCGGGCTTCAGCGTTGACGTCCTCCTTCTTTACGAATTCGGGCTTCGAAGCGGCGATGTGCATGGCGATGTCGTATGCCATCTGCTTGAATTCCGGATTCTTAGCTACGAAGTCGGTCTCGCATGCGAGCTCGACCAAGACGCCGACGACGCCGGTCGAATGGACGTATGCGGCGATCTGGGTAGCGCCGAGGGTCCGGTCGCCTTTCTTTGCGGCTGCTTCAGCGCCTTTTTTCTTCAATATGACGATGGCCTTCGCCATGTCGCCGCCGGCCTCTTCAAGGGCTTTCTTGCACTGCATGACGGAAACGCCGGTAGACTCTCGGAGCTCCTTGATCTGGTCGTTGGTTACCATAAATAGAAAAAATTAAAGCTGGCAGGGACTGACATTATATCACGGGCAGAAGCCGAGAGTTAGGCTGTCTTTGCCTCCGGCTTCATGACCTTGGCTTCAGCGTATGCGCGAGCCAATTCGTCGAGGAAGAATGCTGCAGATGCAGCCGAAGAGTCGTTCGCAGGGATAGCGAAATCGACGAGAGAGAAGTCGCAATCGGACGATGCGATAGCGACGACAGGGACGCCGGTCTGGCGGGCCTCGTCTACGGCGATATATTCCTTCTTCGGGTCTACGACGATGAGAACGCCGGGCTTGTCCTTCATGGAGACGATGCCCCCGAAGAGGGTTTCGAGCTTTGCGATCTCGCGATCGATGAGGAGGCGCTCCTTCTTGGTGTATTTAGCGAGCTCGCCCTTCTCCTTTTCCTTGAGGCGATTCTCGTACTTCTCGATGCGCTTCTTGATCTGCGTCGAGTTCGTGAGAGTTCCGCCGATCCATCGGCCTGCGACCATAGGCTGGCCGGCTTTGACCGCAGCAGCCTTTACCGCGGGAATGACCTCGCTCTTGCCGCCGACAAAGAGAGCCTGCTTGCCCGAAGCGGCGATAGACGCTACGAAAGACTTGGCCTTCTCGAGGGCTTCGTTCGTCTTCTCGAGGTCGAAGATCTCGATATTGTTTTTGACGCCGAATACGTACGGCTTGGTCGTAGGATGGCGGCGAGCTTTAGCGAGGCCGAAATGGGCCCCTGCTTTGAACATCGCTTCTACCATCGAATCCTTGTTTTTTGCGGTTGGCATTAGGTTTGCTGCGTTTTTGAAACGTTTGGAAAGCTTATCAAAGAGGGCTTAAAAAGGCAAGGAACGGCTCTATTCCTCGTCGTCCGCCCCGCCCTCCGCCACTTCTCCCGTGAAGTTAGCCAGGGTATCGATGATATCGCCGAGCTTCTCGCCCGAAAGAATAGTTTCTATGTTGTGCCAGCTCTGCCTGATGCGGTGATCGGTGATGCGATCCTGTGGGAAATTATACGTGCGGATCTTCTCGGACCTGCTGCCGGTGCCGAGCTGACCCTTCTTGTTCGCGGCGAATTTCGCCGCCTCGTCCTCGTCTTTTTTCTGCTGGAGCATGGCGGTGAGCATGACCATGGCGCGCTCGCGGTTCTTGGACTGGCTACGCTCGGCGGTCACGCGCACGGCGAGGCCGGTAGGCTTGTGGAACAGGCGCACGGCCGTCTCGACCTTGTTGACGTTCTGGCCGCCTTTGCCGCCCGCGCGCGAGAATTCCATTTCGATGTCGGCGGGATTGATGTCCACGCTCGTGTGCTTGCGGATCGGGAGAATGGCTATAGAGACGGTGGACGTATGGACGCGGCCCATTTTTTCGGTCTCCGGCACGCGTTGGACGCGGTGCACGCCGGTCTCATAGCGGAGCTTCTTATATATATCCTGGCCGTGGATCTCCATGGAGACTTCTTTGTACCCGCCGACGTCTGAGCGCGATTCGTCGAGCATCGTCACCTGCCAGCCCTGTTCTGCGGCATACGCGCGATACATATTCGCCAATTCTTCGGCGAAAAGCGCCGATTCGTCGCCGCCGGCGCCTGCGCGGATCTCCATGATGAGTTCGTTCGGGAACTGCTCTTCTTCCTTTTCAGCGGCCTCGATGGCTTCGACCTGCCTCACGATGTCTTTCTTCTGCGCGTCGATGGATTCGAGGTCGGCTTTGCCCATATCAGCCATAGACGCGTCCGACGCCATGAGCGCCTTCAGGTCGGTCTCGTCCTTGTCGAGCTTTTCGTACATGTCCGCCAGGTACGAGGTCTTATGGTTCTTTTTATACTTCGCTATGTCCATTGGGATAAGTATACAGGCAAAAGGCGGGATTCGATCCCGCCTTTTCCGTTACGCCTTCTTGGTCTTCGTCTTCGCCTGGCGAGCCTTGAACTTCTCGACGCGACCTGCGGTGTCTATGACGGTCTCGTTACCGGTATAGAACGGATGCGACGCCGAAGAGATTTCAACGTGATAGAGAGGATATTCCTTGCCGTCCTCCCACTTGTCGGTTTCCTTCGTGGAAACGACGGAATTGATCAAAAAGCGGGCCTTCGACGAGTTGTCGAGGAATATGACCGGGCGGTAGTTTTTCGCGTGGATTTCTTTCTTCATAGAGAGGCAAACTATAGCCCATAAGCCGTATAAACGCAAGGAGGGCCGCTTTTAGCCTATTTCTGGGAGCCTGTCAGAATGCCGAAACAAAGGCTCCTTCCCGGGGCATCCGCGAACGTCGCTTCCCTGTTCGTCAAATAGGTGTAGCCGTAGCAGGTCGGCTTGGTTGCCTCGAATTGGGCATACGTTTCAGCCGATACGAATCCTGGCGACGAGGTGAACGGCTTTGGCCAGATAACTACGACGACAGCGATGACGATGACTACGATAAGCGTCTTTTTCATATGATTTTATTAACAACCGCTCGACTTACCCAATATCGGGTCGATCATGCATTCCTGGATATTCTCGGCTTTAGCCATGACGGATGCGCCATACGACGCGCCCGTGCCGGCGCTGCACTTTTTACCCGAATAATATTTGCACGCCGCGTCTTTTTCGGCGGTATAGGTCTGAAGGCCCGCGCCCAGGTCCGAAAGATAGAGCGACGATGCGAGGATCGCATGCTCGGGATCCCACGGGTTGGCTATGCCGACGCCGAGGGCCTTTTCGATGCGATCGTCGAAGAGATCCCAGGTCGAAGGGATGAACTGCGCCGGACCCATGGCACCCCCCCATCCGGTCGGCTGGCCTTTCGAATACATCGCTATCCAGCACGATACGCGCTGGGATTGCGGATTGAGCCCGAGCTCGCGAGTGATGCGGAGGAACGGCTGGACGTCGCGCGTCGGCGACATGGTGCGGGGCTTTGCCGCGCCCGTGGTCACGGACACGCCTTCGCCCGTATCGTAATCGCGCAGGTAGCACGAGCCGAGGTTTTTACCCAAATCGGTCTCCTGCGTCAAGATAGCCAGGATGAATGCCGGACGGACGCCGGTCTTCTGGGACGCGATCGTCGCGTATTCGAGGGCTTTGCCGAACTGGATGCCGTCGGAATCGCGGAGCGCGAAGAGCGCCGTCGAGATCTGCGCTATCTTCTGCTCCTTTTGGGCGATCAGCTTCGCATATGCCGCTTCCTGGCCCTTGGTCGTGGTCAGGATCTGGTTCTTATCCGACTTGGCGCGCTCGATAACGCGCTGCTGGGCCAGGATATCCTCGCGCGCGTTCGTCTCCTGGTTCTTCTTGTCTTCGAGGTCCGCCTTCTCGTCTTCGGTCTGGCCTTTATACGCCTTCACGTCTTCCATCGAGGCGTTCAGGGCTTCTTTGACCGTCTGGAACGTGTCTACTTCCTGGAAGAACGACGAAAAGCTCTTTTGGCCGAGGAGGATCGTCGGGATCGAGACGGAATCGTTCTCGTTCGTCTGGCGCAGGAGGTTCCCGAGCGATTCGGCGCTGCGCTCGAGCTTTCCCTCGAGGTCGTTAATGGTCGTCTGTTTGGCGCCGATATCCGTCGCGAGGCGGCTGATGGTGAGATTCTTCACCTTTATCTGCGCTTCAGCAGCCTTTATCTGAACGTCGAGGAGCGATATGTCGCGCTCGATGGACGCTTTCTGGCTCTTGATCTGCGAGCTCTGCGCGTTCAGGGCGTCGAGCTCTTTTTTCGCCTGATCGAGCTGGGCCTGAAGGTCGCTCTGGCGGGCATCCGCGGCATCAGAGATGCTCTGGGCGAACGCAAAGAAAGGCACGAAGAGAGAAGTCGCGACGAGCGAGAGGACGAGAAAAGGCGTGAGCAGAAGCCGGTTCATGCAATTATTATACCGCACCCGCGCCCTGGCTCCGCATCGGGGGCTATAAAAAACGCCCAATCGGGCGTTTTTCGTATTATTTCTTCGCTTCCTTCTTGTCTGCCTTGTCGTCTGCAGGAGCCTCTGCGCCTTCGGCGCCTTCCTTGGCTTCCTTGCCCTTCTTCTCGACTTCGATAGCGTCGAGGTCGACAGGGGCCGTCGGCTCTTCTTCCTCGGCCTTAGGAGCCGCGGCCGATGCGACGACGTCGTCAGCCTTGATGGCGAGCTCTACGCCCGCAGGGAGCTTGATGTCGCCCGCCTTGATGGTCGATCCGAAGTCTACGAGGCCTGCGATGTCTACCTCGATCTTATGAGGAAGATCCTTAGGGAGAGCCTCGATCTCGATATCGTGGAGGACCTTGATGAGAGAGCCTCCGAGCTCCTTGATCGCAGGGGCCGTTCCGACGAATTCGAGAGGAACGTCAACCTTGATCTTCTTGCCCTTTTCGAAGACGTAGAAGTCGGCATGGAGAGGCTTATTGGTCACCGGATGGAGGTCGATGTCATGAATGAGGGACTCGACTTCGATGCCGTCGCCCTGGAGTATGACGACAGTGGATTCGCCGGCCTGGCGGTATGCCTTTATGAAATCGACGGACGCGATCGAAATAGGGGTCGAAGCCTCCTTCTTGCCGTAAAAGACGGCAGGGACCTTGCCTGCCTTGCGGAGCTTTGCCAGGTCGGCTTTCGCGTCCCTTTTCTCTACTTTGAGGGTTATTGCCATAGGGTTCCTAGTATATACAAAGGCCTCTAAATGTCAAAAGAAGGCGAAATATATGGCGAGAGCGAAGAATAGGCAGGCCGCGAACACCTGGAGCTTGTTAGCGCCGGCGACATCTTTGGCCAAATGATGCGATATGAGCCATGAGGCGAATTTAGGCGCCGGTTCGGAATAGAAATTCCGCTTCATCTCGAAATTATTCTCTTCGAATTCGACTGGCATACGGCCATTATACCACTCTCCTATTCGCGCGCGAGGCGGCTGATCATGTATTCCTTGGTGCCGGGCGCGTCATGCGCAGTGCCGGCTACAACCTTTTTGCCTGGATTGAATATATGCTGGGGATCGAATGCGTCCTTGGTCTTTTCGAAGAGCGCGACGACCTCCGAACCGAACTGCTTGGCGAGATAGGGCGTCCGGATGATGCCGTCGTTATGCTCAGCCGTGATCGAGCCTCGATATGAGAGCACGAGGTCGTAGACCTTGTCGGAAACCTCGTCGATCGCCTGTATGTTCGCGCGGTCATGCATGTCCATCAGGGGAATGATATGGAAATTGCCGTTGCCCGCATGCCCGGCGATAGTATAGAGCAGCTTGTAGTCGTCGAGGATCTTGCGCATCTTCGGCAAGAAATCGGGCATGGTTTCCGGAGGCACGATGATGTCGTCCACGAACGGCGCGGTGCGGCGTCCCCGCGAATGCTTGCGCAAGAGGTTGAAGCTCTCGCGCCTGATAGTCCAATATTTTTCGGAATCGAATTCGTTCTTGGCGCGGCGCATCTTGAACCCGTAATGGCCGATCTTATCCTCGAGCACCGTCATGCGGTCGTCTACTTCTTTTTCCGTATCGCCCGAGAATTCGACGAGGAGCACGAGCTTCGGGAAGCCGCCCGAGAGCGCCATCCATGCTTCAGGCCTGAAGCTCCAGACAAGCCGCGCGAAATTATGGAGACGCATGGTACGGATCATGTCCGGCATGAATTTCACGGCCAAAGCCATGGTACTGTCGTCGTACGATTCGAAGCTTTCCGGCTTGAATGCGGCGATATCGCGGACGATATCGCCGAGCCTGTCGAGCGTCGGCATGAAGACGACGAACAATTTGGATAAAGGCTTTATCGGGACCAGTCTGATGGTCGCCCGGGTCACGATGCCGAGCGTTCCCTGCGAACCGACGATCAGTTTCGTCAGGTCGAACGTCTGCGACGCTTCATCCCAAACATTCCAGAGATAATATCCGGCAGAATTTTTGCTGACCTTCGGCTTTGCGAATGCGAGCAGGCCTTTGTTTTGCGAGACGATGTCCCAAACCTTGCGATACAGCTCGCCTTCAGCGTCTTCTTGCGACAGTTTCAGCCTGAATTCTTCTTTGCCCAAAGGCCTTAGAGTATATTCATTGCCGTCGGGAAGGACGACGTCCAAAGAGACGATGAAATTCTCCATCTTGCCGTAACGGAGTGTTTTCTCTCCCGCGGAATTATTCCCTATCATACCGCCGAGGGTATTCAGGTTCTTCGAAGCCGTATAGCACGGGAGCACGAGGCCGAGCTTCGCCGCCTCCGGCTCGAAATCGCGATAGAAAGTTCCCGGAAGGATAGTGGCCAAGCCGCCCGCGTCGGCGACTTGGCCTGTTTTCTTGATCTCAATGATCCCTTTTATGTATCGCGCGACGTCGAGGATGATAGAATCGTTCAGAGGGCCGCCTGACATGTCGGTGCCGGCCGATCGGACCGTGACCGAAAGATCGGGGTACGCGGATTTATTGATGCGGACGAAATTGACGACGGCTTGGATGTCTTTCGAATCTTTCGGATAGAGGACGATCTTCGGCTTCACTTCGAGGAGGCTCGCATCATGGCTCATATTCGCCAGAGTCGCTTCCGAATCGTCTATGTCGCCCCTGAAAGCGTCCTTAAGATAGTTTTTGAGAGCCGAAATGGAATCCATATTTACTTATTCTAACATGAATATTTATGGCGCTTTCATCGTATTATGTATGTATAAACCAAGATTATGAACAAGAAATACGTATGGATATCGGTAGTGCTTATCATTATCGCGGCTGCAGCCTATTACATGACGAGAGTTCCGTATGCTGAAGTTCCGGTCGATCAGAACGGCGGCGAGGGCGGCATCCAAAGCCCGATCGGCAATCCCGGCGGATCCGTTTCAAGCGGCGACCAGGGCACCGTCGAGGCAGTCGTGAGCGCCTTCGGCAAAGCCATGAGGAACGTCTCGATCCTCGCGCCGACGACGACCGCGGCCGCGGCATTCGACGCGAATTACGGCTCGCTCATCTCGCCGGAGCTTCTCCAGCAATGGAAAGCGAGCCCCTCGAAAGCGATCGGCCGCATGACGTCGAACCCGTGGCCTGAAAGCATCGGCATCGTGAGCGTCAGCGCGAATACGGACGGAAGCTACACGGTCCAGGGCAACGTCGTCGAGGTAACGACGACGGATCCGAATGACGTCGCGGCGGCCTATCCGGTGACTCTCACTCTCGAAAAGCGCGACGCGTCATGGCGTATCACGAATATAACGAGGGGCGCGTATTCCAATTTGCCCCAGCGCGTGACGATCACGGGCAACCGCATATGCCTGCCCCACAAAGACACGACCGGACCGCAGACATTGGAATGCGCATTCGGGATCAAGGCCGATGACGGCAAGAACTACGGTCTCGATACGTCCCTCCTTTCAGCCACGGGAACGGTGGACGCTATAAATAGCGCAACGCGCGTGCGCGTGACCGGCGCCCTGACGCCCGTTGAAATGCTTAACAGCAATTTCTGGCAGCGCTACGATATCGCAGGGATCCTGCAAGTCACGAGCGCGCAGGTTATCCAATAGGATATAAGGCATACTAAAAATCGCCCCAGGGCCTGGCGGGGCGATTTTTAGTATGCCTTATATCCTATTGAAGATCTTGAGCTTCTCGAGCACTACGGCTTGCATGGCCTGTAACGGCGCTTTCATTATTTTGTAGGGCGCGACTTCATCGGTGTTTTCCTCTAATTCCTTTTTGAGCGCCTTGCGGAATGCGACGCGGATCTCTGTGTTCACATGAATAATGGCGACCCCGGCATCTATCGCCGCGACAAAATCTTCTGCTGAATTGCCTGAACCGCCATGGAGAACGAGAGGGATCTTGACCGCATCGGCGATCTCTTTGATGCGCGCGATGTTGAGATCGGGGTCTTTGCCGCCCGAAAGCATGCCATGTATGTTCCCGACCGCCGGAGCGAGCATATCCACGCCTGTGAGCTCGACGAACCTCTTCGCCTCCTCGGGCTTGGTCAAAAATTCATCGGTGATCTTCACTCCCGCCGGGATTTCCGCTAGGACCTTCGACGACTTCCCTATGAATCCGAGCTCGGCTTCGATAACGAGGTCTTTTTTCGATTTCTTTGCCGCGGCGCGGAGATATTCCGCGCACTTCTTCGTCGCAGCGACGTTGTCGTCAAAGCTCTGCTCGGTCCCGTCATAGATGACCGAATCGTATCCGGCGTCTATGACTTCGGCCACCTTATCGAAAGAATACGTATGATCGGCATTCAAGAACACCGGCTGGCCCGAAGCGACCGCGGTGTTTACCAATGCTCGGACCTGCTCGACGCCCATGAACGACCGCTCGCCTTCGGATACGCCGATGATGACGGGAATATCGCGGCCCGCGGCCAAAGATAATTCTTTGGCCGCGCGGATGACAGCCCAGAAGCCTTCGAGATTCGATATGTTGAAATGGCCGATAGCGACCTTTCGTGACAATGCGTCCGTCACGTATTCGCGAAGGGATTTGGGCGGGATTTTCATATGGATTAAGTATACCAAAACTGAAAGACCGATATATAATGTATGCATGTTCTCCAAGCATCACGAGTTTATCGCCATAGGCGATATCGTCACCGACGCCTTCATCCGATTGAAGGACGCGCACGTGAATTGTTCGATAGACCGCGATTCATGCGAGCTCTGCATGAAATTCGCCGACAAGATCCCCTATGAATCAGTGACTGTCGTGCGCGCCGTCGGCAATTCCGCCAATGCGGCCGTCTCTGCGGCGCGGCTTGGGCTCAAATCGGCGCTCATCGCCGACGTGGGCAACGATTTGAACGGCATCGAATGCCTCCAATCGCTCAAAAAAGACGCCGTTGATTCGCGCTTCGTCACTCAGCACAAAGGAATGGAGACGAATTATCATTACGTCCTCTGGTACGAAGCCGACCGCACTATCCTGGTGAAGCATCAGGAGTATCCATACAAACTGCCGGACATAGACCACCCGAAGTGGATATACATCAGCTCTCTCGGCGGAAATTCGTATGACTATCACGTTCAGATCATGGAATGGCTGAAAAAACACCCTGACGTGAAGGTCGCATTCCAGCCGGGGACGTTTCAGATGTCGCTCGGCGTCGAAAAATTAGGCGAGATATACAAGCGATCCGATATTTTCTTCTGCAACAAGGAAGAGGCGCAGAGGATATTGAAGACGCAGGAAAAAGACGCCAAGAAATTGCTCGCGCTCGTGCGCGGATTGGGACCGAAGATCGCAGTCATAACCGACGGGCCCGCGGGCGCATACGCGGATGACGGGACGAACGCGTATTTCATGCCGCCCTATCCTGACCCGAAGCCTCCGTTCGAACGGACCGGCGCGGGCGACGCATTCGCTTCGACGCTCACCGTCGCCCTCGTCCTGGGCAAGAGCCTCGAAGAAGCGCTCCTCTGGGCACCCATCAATTCCGCCGCGTGCGTCCAGGAGATCGGCGCCCAGAAGGGGCTTCTGAATCGCGCGCAGCTGGAAGAATGGCTTTCGAAGGCGCCGGCAGACTATAAGCCGAAGAAAATATAGAGCGCAAGGATCGAATATAGATGCAAAGAAAAAGGGGGTGGAATCTATATCCCACCCCCGAAACCCATTAGCCTATAGCTACAAACAGACTATCAAGCCTATCTAAACCTAACCTCTGTAGTCTATGCTTATTTCGAGCTGATTGCAACCTGTTTCCGGGCTTTGATCCGCCCGGCTTTTTTGAGGAGCCGGGACGCTTCAGCCCTGCTCGCTTCCGAAGGCTTTCGCTCTTCGGCGACAGGTTCGTCTTCAGGGACGATATGCTCGCGATAGGGACCATTGCCGTTTCGGACGGCGATAGCGACCTTATAGCGCTTCTTCCGAGCGCTCCGGACGATCTCCTCGAGCCGACCGATGCCGATATCGGTCGCTTTCCAGACGTCGCGTCTCGATCCGAGACAGGATTCGTTTTCGATAAGGCGAGTGGTGTCATACTCGCTTCCGCGGCCGAGCGATCGGCCGAGCATGCGATGCGAATCGTCATCCATGCCATAGATGACGATCTGACGTGTGTTTTTCATGATGTACCTCCTTTCCTTACCCTACTCTCCGACGCCTGATTTGTCGAGAAATGAAAGCCCCGGTCTCTCGCGAGAGACCGGGGCTTGCGGGATAGAGCGTCGATTAACGCTTCTTGCCACTGGCGCGCTTTTTGCCGCGCCTGGATTTGCCTTTGGGCATGATTCCGATGGGTTGAGGTTGGAGCTATGGGCCGCAAAGCCCGTTACAGAATGTATATTGACCTAAACTTTCGTTTTTGTCAAGAAAGCCTCGACTTTGGCAGCCACTTCGGAAGCGTTCTCGCATTCCATGAGCTCCATCCGGAATTCTTTAGCGCCGTCGAATCCGTTCACGTATGCCTTGTAGTGCTTCTTCATGACGGCGAAACTCTTTATGCCGCCAAGGAGCTTTTCGAAGAGCCTGGTGTGCTCGACCATGACCTTGAGCTTCTCTTCTATGGTAGGGACGGTCTGTTCGCCGCCGTTCCTACCAAGAGACGTGAAGAGCCAGGGATTTCCGAAGATGGCGCGGCCGAGCATAACGCCGTCGGCGCCGAACTCGCGCGCTTTGGCCCGCGCGTCTTCGATATCGCGGGCATCGCCGTTCCCGATGACGAGCGTTTCGGGCGAAAGCCTGTCGCGGAGAGCCGCCGCTTCCCGCACATGCTCCCAGCGTGCAGGGACCAGGGACATTTCCTTTCGAGTGCGGCAGTGAATAGTCAGAGCGGCGGGCTTTTCGGCGAGGATCTCAGGTATCCAGGTCGCTATCTCGTTCTTGTTATAGCCGATGCGCGTCTTTACGGAGACCGGAAGGTCCGGCGCGCCTTCTTTCGCCGCGCGGATGACGGCGCGGGCGGTCTTCGGGTCTTTGATCATGGCCGCGCCTGCTCCCTGCTTCTCTATGGACCGGTCGGGACAGCCCATATTGATGTCTATTCCGTCGAAACCGAGCTCCTGGCAGAGCTTCGCGGCCTCGCGCATCTTATCGGGCTTGGACGTGAAGAGCTGCGCGACGATCGGATGCTCGGCCTCGGTGAATTCGAGGTCTTTGAGAAGGACTTTTCTTCCCGGCGATGCGAGGCCGTCAGCGGAGACGAACTCGGTCCAGAACACGTCGGGACTCCCATGCTCGGCGATGATCCGCCTGAAGGCGCAGTCGGTCACGTCCGCCATAGGCGCAAGGACGAAGAAGGGCTTTTTGAGCTTGGACCAGAAGCCGAGATTAGCGGTAGGGGTATCCATGCCCGCACTTTATCGCGGCTTGAGCTTATAGACAACCTTGTTGCCTATGTCGAGCTTCATATAATCGAGGTTCAAAAGGAATTCGGAGAGCGACGGGGCGACGGCCTTATTCGATATGACGGCGGCGATATTCGAGAGCACCGCCGAAAGGTCGTCCTCGGAATTGACGATGAGGTCTCCCCCGCCCGCGAGCTTGATCGTCATATAGAGCGCGGTCGAAGTGCCGGAGAAGACGGCTTCGCGCGGCTCGATCGAAAGCCCGGAGAGCTGGTTCATAAAGAAGCTTATCTTCCTGAATTCGTCGGCGGGAAGGAAATGCTTGCCGACAGGGTCAGAGGCGACGAGGCCGCGGTATTTTATGAGCTGCGGATCTTCATGCGGCTGTCCGTCGAAGATAAAGCCGTCGTCGTCCATGGAGAAACAGCCTGTATCGGGAGTGAGTCCCGCGCACCAGAGCGCGGTTTCATCGCGTTCTGTCACGGATATAAGGAGCGTGCGGGCGCCGTCGCGACCGACGCTCGCTGCCTTCACGAGAGGCAACGCCGCGACGGCGCCGCGGATATCGCTTTTAGGATAGAGGAAGATATTCCGTCGCGAAAAGAAGCCAAGATCGTTACCCGCCATCTCTTCGAGAGCGATGTTCTCGAGCGCAGAGCTCGGGATACGGGCATTCCCTTTAATAGCGACGGAATCGATGGAAAGAGAATCGAGCTGGGAAACGAAAGAAAGGACGGAGAAGACGATGCCCGCCGCCGCCGCGAAAAAGAGAAGGAGGAAGGCGGCGCGCTTGCGGCGGCGGGCGGCGAGCTTTCCCTGACGCGTTTTGAGAACGTCTCGCATCGGACGGCGCTATTTCTTCTTTATAACGTCGGCGCCGAGGTATTTCTGGAGCGCTTCCGGAATACGGATAGATCCGTCTGCCTGCTGATTATTCTCAACCAGAGATACAAGTATGCGCGGCGTCGGGATAGCGGTGCAATTCAGTGAATGCGCATACTGGAGCTTCCCCGCCGCATCGCGATAGCGGATATTGAATCGCCTCGTCTGGAAATCATGGAAATAGGACGCGGACGATATCTCGCGGTACTTGCCTTCCTTCGGCACCCAGAGCTCGATGTCGTATTTCTTCACCTGGCCCAGACCGAGATCGCCGCCGCAGTTCACGACCGTGTGATACGGGATGCCGAGGGACTCGATGAACTCTTCGGTATTCCTGTTGAGCTCCTCGTGGAGCTTCACCGACGTCTCGTGCGACGCCTCGCAAAGGACGACTTGCTCCAGCTTATAGAACTCATGGACGCGGATGAGACCCTTCACGTCCTTCGAATGGCTTCCCGCTTCGCGCCTGTAGCAGGGAGAGAAGCCCAGGTACTTTATCGGGAACGACCTGGCGTCGAGCGTCTCGCCCGAATGGTATGCCATGACGGGCACTTCGGCCGTGCCGGCGAGAGCGTCGCCGTCCTGGGTCATATAATAGTCTTCGACGTCGCCCGGAAGATGCGCCGTGCCGTAGAGGTTCTCCTTGCGCACGATGGTCGGAGGTATGACCGGCGTGAATCCGCGCTTGCTGAAGAACTCCATCGCGTAGTTCCAGATCGCGAACGAAAGGCGCGCGCCTTCGCCCGTCAAAAAGTATCCGCGGAAGCCGTGAACTTTCGCGCCGCGCTCGAAATCCACCATACCGAGAGCGGTCATGATCTCAACATGGTCTTTCGCCGGGAAAGAGAACGCGGTCTTGTCGCCCCAGACTTTGATCTCTTTATTATCCGCGTCGGTCTCGCCTTCCGGGACAGACATATCGGGGATATTCGGCACTCGAAGCATGAATCCCTGCCAGTCCGCCATAATTTTCTTGAGAGCCTCTTCTTCGGTCGCCATGTCAGCCTTGAGCTTCTTCATGGATTCAAGGAGGGTCGTCTTCATGTCGGCCGAAACCGACGGCAATTTCGCCGATACGGCGTTCTGCTCTGCGCGCTTCGTCTCGATCGAAGACATAAGCTCGCGGCGCTTGTCGTCAAGCGCGAGAAGGCCGTCTATATCTATCCGGACGCGCTTCTTTTCGGCGCCGGCTTTGACGAGCTCTTTATTCTCTCGGATAAATTTGATATCGAGCATGTCTTAATCTTTTCTTTATCTTCCTATCCTACACTGGTTCACGTATGAATTCCATTCATGAAGAAATCAGGACGATCGAGCGCGCGGATTACCCGCGCCTCCTCGAAGAAGCGCTCGAAAACGCATCGAGCGTCCCCGATCGCCTTTATATCCGCGGTGAAATGCCGCCCGAAGACCACGTATTCCTCACTATCGTGGGATCGCGGCGATACACCGAATACGGCAAGGCCGCGTGCGAATATCTGATCGCCGGACTGCGCGGACTGCCCGTCGTCATCGTATCCGGACTGGCATACGGGATAGATTCGATCGCCCACGAAGCGGCATTGAAGAATGGTATCCATACCATGGCCGTACCAGGTTCGGGCCTTTCGGACGAGATGATATATCCCGCGAACCATATCGGACTGGCGCGCCGGATACTGGCGGCAGGCGGATGTCTGCTGTCTCCGTTCGACGAGACGATCATGGGCAATAAATGGACCTTCCCCTATAGAAACAGGATCATGGCGGGAATAGCCCAGGCGACGCTCGTCATCGAATGCGAAGAGGATTCGGGAACGATGATCACCGCGCGGCAGGCAGAGAGCTTCCACCGCGACGTGCTCATCGTGCCCGGCTCCATATTCTCGAAAAAGAGTGCCGGACCGCATTCATATATAAAAGATGGCGCGACGCCGATCATATCCCAGGAAGCCTTGATCGAGGCGCTCAGACTTTCTGCAACGCCGCGGGCGAAACCTGATTACAAAGACCTATCCGCTGATGAACGCAAGGTCATCACAGCCCTTTTCGAGCCCTGCACGTACGACCGGCTGGTAGAGAAGCTGGCAATGGACGCGACGGAGCTCAACATCCTGATATCAGGGCTCGAATTGAAGAAGATCCTCCGAAAAGACGGCGACAGGTTGCGCCTGGCTGCTGATTGACAAAACTGATTTTTGGTATATAATCATAGAGAATCTCCTTTATGAAAGAAGTCCTTACCAACCTGTTCGCCCTCATCGTGGCAGTCGCGCTCCTGGTCCTCGCGTCCAAAGCCTTCAACCACTATTTCAGCCGCTTCGGCAAGCATTCGAAATTCAGGCTCGTCTTCAAACGGACGATCGACGGCGTGGATATCTACGTCGTCACGTCCAAGATCAACTCGCCGGCTCCTTCGGAGCGACGCGTGATCGAGGCTTTAGACAGCATCGGTCTCGCTCCCGCGGAAGCATGCGACATGGAGAGACTGAGAGTCCACCCCCAACTCCTCAACGGCCTCTTCATCTCGGCTCCCGTCGACGGCGTGACGCTCACCCTCACCACGCAGCAGCGGTCTCCGCACAGCGTGTCGCGGGTTTCGTCCTTCCCCCTGGCGGCCAAAGACTGCTACGCCTGCATAACCAAAAGCGAGGCAGACAGCCGCCGGTGGAGGGAGCAGCTCGATCGGAGCATCCACAAGAACCGACCGATTCCCCAAGCCTGACTATAAGATCGCTGCAAAGCCGCCCCGTCCGCGAGGCGGCTTTTTTCTTTTGCCGGATGCGATCCGGCCTTCATATTCCCTTCAGCTCCGTTTGCTATATTTTTTCCATTCATGTAATACTTTGCACAACGTATGTCGAAACTCCTCATAGTAGAGTCTCCGGCAAAAGCCAAAACGATCGGGAAATATCTCGGCGACGAATACACCGTCGTCGCGTCGGTCGGCCACGTGCGCGACCTTCCGAAATCGAATAAGAAAGCGATAGACATGGAGCACTTCACGCCTCACTACGAAGTGTCCGCGGGCAAGGACAAGGTCCTGGCCGACATCGAGCGACTCGCCAAGAAATCTTCCGAGGTCTTGCTCGCGACCGACCCCGATCGCGAAGGCGAAGCGATCGCATGGCACATCGCCGAGGCCGTCAATTTCGGTAAAAAGCCGGTAAAGCGCGTGGTATTCCACGAGATAACCAAGGACGCCATCATCGAGGCCCTTAAATCCCCGCGCGATATAGATGAGAATCTGCGCCGCGCCCAGGAAGCCCGCCGCGTCCTCGACAGGCTCGTGGGATACGACCTCTCCGGCGTCATCTGGAAGAAAGTGCGCTACGGCCTCTCCGCCGGGCGCGTGCAGTCACCCGCCCTCCGCATCCTCGTCGAGCGCGAGCGCGAGATAAAGGCATTCAAGCCTGAAGAATATTTCGTGATAACCGCTGAAACCACGACGCCGAAAAAGGGAAAGCTATCTCTCGTATGCTCCGAAGAGCCTCGCGCCCAAAAGGAAGCCGAACGCATCGTATCCGTCGGCGAAAGAGAATCGTGGAGCGTCGTAGCGGTCGAAGAGACCGAGGCAAAGCGCTCCCCGCGCGCGCCGTTCACGACGTCTACCCTCCAGCAGGCCGCATCGACACGCCTCGGCTTCTCGCCGTCGCGCACCATGCGCATAGCGCAGAAGCTCTACGAATCCGGCCACATCACCTACATGCGAACCGACTCGACGACTCTGTCAAAGCAGGCCGTCGGCCAGATCGCGGCGACGATCGAATCGGCATTCGGCAAAGACCTGGTCGAGATCCGCGCCTTCGCGACAAAATCGAAGAATGCCCAGGAGGCTCACGAGGCCGTCCGACCGACGACCGCATCCAAGCGCGCGGCCGGCAACACCGACGAGGAAAAGAAGCTCTACTCCCTCATCTGGGCCCGCGCGGTCGCTTCGCAGATGAAAGACGCCCGCGTCATGAGGACCAGGATCCTCGCGAACACCGCTTCGAAGTCGATCCCCGACTTCCAGGCGAACGGCTCGCGCACTATATATAGAGGCTGGCTCGACGCCGATCCAGCCGCCCAGGGCGAAGACGTCGAATTGCCGAAAGTGTCGCAGGGCGACAAGCTGAATCTCGTCGACATATCTTCGCTCCAGAAATTCACCGAGCCCCCGTCACGATATTCGGAAGCGGGCCTCGTCAAAGAACTGGAAAAACGCGGCATCGGCAGGCCTTCGACGTACGCGTCGATCATAAAGACGCTCGAAGACCGCGAATACGTGACCAAGGAGAACCGCAACCTCCGCCCTACGGACACGGGCGAAGTCGTCTCGACCTTCCTCGAAGACAACTTCAGCCAGTACATCAGCGATACGTTTACCGCGGATATGGAGGACAAGCTCGACCTCATCGCCGACGGCACGGCCAAATACGAAAAGACGCTGTCTGATTTCTATAAGCCGTTCACCAAGGAAGTCAAAGCCAAGGAAAAGCTCGACAAGGCGACGAACCTCGGCGACGCCGATCCGAACATCAGATGCCCGAAATGCGGATCGCCGATGATCATCAAGCTCGGCCGCTCCGGCAAATTCTTATCGTGCTCGCGATATCCCGACTGCGACGGCGCTCTGCTTATAGACGGAACCGAGATGCCGAAAGACAAAGTCATCGGCATTCATCCCGATACCGGCAGAGAGATCACGCTCAAATCCGGCAAATACGGCCCGTACGTCGAGATGCCGACAGGCGAGATATTCCGGAAGAAAGAAAAGCTCCGTCGCGCATCCGTGCCGAAAGAAGTGAAGCCCGAAGAAGTGACGCTCGCCCAAGCGGTCCATTATCTATCGCTTCCCCGCGTCCTCGGCAATCATCCGGAGACCCAGAAGCCCATCACCGCGAATATCGGCCGCTTCGGCCCCTATATCGTCCACGACGCAGACTTCCGCTCGGTCAAAGCGCCTGATGACGTGTACAAGATAGAGCTCGCACGCGCCCTCGAGATATTCAAAGAACCGAAAAAGAAGCGCGGGTTCGTACGAAAGGCGAAAGCCGATAAGAAGGAATAGAAAATCGCCCGACCGGGCGATTTTCTATGATTAGAGCGAAAAATTCTTGAGAGAGTAGAGGTCTTCGGAGTTCTCGTCCTCCTTGATCTCGTCTTTCGATCGGTCGTCTATAGGCGATGCGGCGCTCGTAGCAGGGGTTTCAGCGGGCACGTCGGCGACGGAGACGGCAGGCGCACCAGACGCGACCGGAGCCGCGGGAGCGGATGCGACGACGGCTACCCTTCCGCCTTGGACCATGTCCATGATGGATTTAAGGTCCTCCGGCGAGAAGAAATCGATCGTGATCTTGCCGCCCTTCTGGCGCTGCTCGATCTGGACGCGGGTATGGAGCGCTTCGGAGAGCTTCTTTTCGAATTCGGCGAGCTCGAGGTTCGCGGCGACTTTCGCCTTGCGCGATCTCTCGACGGCGATAGTGCGGGCGATGAGCTCGGTCTCGCGCACGGTCAGACGCTTGAACATTATTTCCTTGAACAAGGTCGCCTGTTCCTGCGGACGGTCGGAGAGCATCAAAAGAGGGCGCGCATGGCCTTCAGAGATCTGACCCTGCGAGAGCGCATCGAGAGCGTCAGCGGGCAATGCGAGCAATCGGATAGAGTTCGACACATATTCGCGGCTCTTGCCCACCTTCTGGGCGATCTGGATATGCTTCAAGCCGAATTCTTCGGACAATTGCTGGAATGAGCGGGCGCGTTCGACGGGATTCAAGTCTTCGCGCTGCAAATTCTCGATGATGGCGAGCTCGAGCTTGAGCCGCGCATTCTCAGAATCGGCGCGGATAATAGCGGGGACTTGCGGCAAGCCGAGCAGTTTGGACGCGCGCAATCGGCGCTCGCCCGAGATGAGCTCGTATTCTACGGTCAGGCCGCCGTCTTCTTTGGCCAATTCAGTCCGCGTGACGACGAGAGGCTGGAGCAAGCCGTACATGCGGATAGACTCAGCGAGCGCGCGCAATGCGGCTTCGTCGAATTCGCGTCGAGGTTGGTACGGGTTCGGCCGTATCTTTTCAGTGTCTATCCAGAAGATGGAGTCGCCGGAGAATTGTGATTGCATGGTCGGTTCGTGATTGATAGATTTTATCACAATTTTATTGTAACGTTGGTGCACAAGCCGGAGTGGCGGAATGGCAGACGCGCGCGACTCAAAATCGCGTATCGAAAGGTGTGAGGGTTCGAGTCCCTCCTCCGGCACCAATTCTTATGACGAAGAAATTGCCCAGGATCGTCGCTATTGTCGGACCGACGGCGACGGGAAAAAGCGACCTCGCCGTCGCGATCGCGCGCCGCTTTGACGGCGAAGTGATATCCGCTGATTCGCGCCAGGTCTATCGCAGCCTCGATATCGGCGCAGGCAAGATAACGAGGCGCGAGATGAAAGGCGTGCCGCATCATTTGCTCGATGTCGCGAACCCAAAGGGCGATCGTTATACGGTAGAAAAATTCAAACGGGACGGCGCGGCCGCGCTCGCAGATATCTTGTCGCGCGGCAAGCTGCCTATCATCTGTGGCGGCACAGGATTCTACATAGACGCGTTGATTTGGGACGAGCAATTCCCTGCCGTGCCTCCGAACAAAGCCCTGCGCGCTAAGCTCGCGAAAAAATCTGCCGAGGCCCTGATGCGCGAGCTAAAAAGGCTCGATCCACGGCGCGCAAAGACGATGGACCCGCATAATAAAGTCCGCATCATCCGCGCCATCGAGATTGCGCACGCTCTGGGCGAAGTCCCGAAGCAAAAACGCATTCAACGATATGAAACCCTGTTCATCGGGCTTGAAACTGATAAAGAAATGCTCCGAAAGCGCATCCATGATCGCCTGATGAAACGCATGCGCGGCGAAAAGATGCTCCGCGAAGTCGAAAGCCTACGAAAAAAAGGTGTCTCCTGGAAACGCCTTCACGATTTCGGTCTCGAATACCGATACCTCGCTCTTATCCTTCAGGAAAAATCATCAAAAGAAGCGGCTCTCGCCGCCCTCGAACAAGACATCGCGCATTTTGCCAAACGCCAGATGACGTGGTTCAGACGTAACCCTGATATCAGATGGTTCCCTCTCGGTTCCGCTCAAAAAATCGAGCGCGAGGTCAACGGATTTATTTCTTCTGACGAGGCAGAGTAATTTGCCCTCTACTTTGAATCAACTCAAACAGCTCATCCTTTGATAGCTAACCGAATCTTCACTGATTCGGTTTTTTATTGCTTCTTTTCAGATATCTCTTCCCCTTTATCTTGTCCGGCAGGTAACTGTCGGCATCGTATTTCTTATAGCCTTTGTGATAGCCGAGCCCTCTCATGAGCTTGGTCGGCGCATTGCGGATCTTCAGGGGAATAGGCAGATTACCGAGTTTCTTAACGTCGTCGAGCGCTTCGAAATACGCGTCATATGACGAGCGGTCTTTGGCGGCGAGCGCGAGATACGCCGTGCCGTGAGCCAGATTGATGGCCGCTTCGGGCAAGCCGATCGTTTCGACCGCGCGGAATACCTCGTTCGCGACGACAAGCGCCGTCGGCTGGGCCAGGCCGATATCTTCGGATGCGAATATGACCATGCGACGGGCTATGAATTTCGGGTCCTCGCCGCCCTCGATCATGCGGGCCAAGTAATAGAGCGCGGCATCAGCGTCACCCGAACGCATCGATTTTATGAATGCCGAAATGGTGTCATAGTGCTCTTCGCCCTTTTTATCGAAGCGAATAAATATCTGTTCGAAGGCTTTTTTGAGATTTTCGAGTGTCACGGACCCGTATAATTTTTGGGCATTATCCAAAGCAGTCAGAGCGATGCGCGCATCGCCGTTGGCCAAGGAGGCAAGCCAATCGAGCGCATCTTTCGGTATGTTGAGCTTGGTCCTTTTTACGATCGCTT
Organism: Candidatus Paceibacterota bacterium; assembly: GCA_035546035.1. Taxonomy (NCBI): domain Bacteria; kingdom Bacillati; phylum Minisyncoccota; species Minisyncoccota bacterium. The sequence goes on along the minus strand of DASZXC010000008.1, from coordinate 326,320 downwards.
TTATATCATCTTCGGCAAGGCTCTTCAGGACGAATACGCGGCAGCGCGAGAGCAATGCGGATATGACTTCGAAAGACGGATTCTCCGTCGTCGCGCCGATCAATGTCAGCCGGCCGCTCTCGACGAACGGCAAAAGGAAATCCTGCTGGGCCTTGTTGAAGCGATGGATCTCGTCGAGAAATAGCACTTTCGGGCGCTGATCAAGGAGCGTCGAACCATCTACGATCTTACGTATGTCTTCTTTGCCCGCAGAGACTGCAGACAATTCATAGAATCGCGCGTCGAGAGCCTTGGCATATATGCGCGCGAGAGTGGTCTTGCCCACGCCCGGCGGACCCCAGAGTATGAACGAGAAAAGATGGCGATCCTCGATCGCTTTGCGGAGCGGCTTCCCTGATCCGACCAGCTCTTCCTGACCGACGAAATCCTTCAGTCTTTCAGGGCGTATCTTGTTCGCGAGCGGTTCCATATTGATTAGTACGGGAAGAAGTATATACTTATATTACATTTGGGGTAACCCACTGGTCCGATTCGACATCGGATCGTTGCATTCAGGAGAGCTCAAGCAAACGCTTGGGCTTTTCTCTTACCCGCTCCATAAGGAAAAATTAAGAGTTTTATGGTATAAATCCCTAGCAAGGGCGATTAGTTAAGTGGCATAACGAGGCACTCCAAACGCCTTGTCGGGGGTTCGATTCCCTCATCGCCCGCATCAGATGGTAGATAACAAAAAGCTCCGCCGTACTGGGCGGAGCTCGTAATCCCTCACGAGGGAAGGATCTGGGAAAGAGCGGCATTGTAGCCGGTTGCGTTGAAATTCGTCTTCGCGGTGAATTTACGAAGCATTGCGACAAGATCGAGCTCGGGCTTTTTCAAAAGCTTGACGCTGAAATGGTGAATAGTTTCCCAATACCAGCGGAATTGATGCTCCGGAGCGCGCCAACGCATGCGGTCGCTCTTGAGCTCTGTAGATGCTTGTTCGCACAGACCGATCAAGGCTTTTCGAGCGCCGGGCTTTCTGCTGAGTACAGCGACCGTGTGCCGCTTAATGATGATCGTGCCTTTAGGAAGACTGACGAAGGGTGGCATAGATTGATTCTCCGATGTGAATTTACGTCCCCGGCTGGATGCCTTGGATTCTCATATCTTTATACTGATTAATTGAAACGGGTCAAGAAAAGACCGCCTAATCGGCGGTTTTTTCTTACTTCTTCGCTTCCTTGAAGGTGACGCGCTTTCGGAGCTTCTTCGAGTATTTCTTGAGCTCGATCTTGCGCTCTACTTTGCGCTTGTTCTTGCGGCTATAGTAGACCTCGCCGGTCTCTTTATTGCGCAGAATGATGAGTTGGTCCTGGGACATGGGATTGAATAAAAGTTGTAGGGGGATAGTATCACGGCGCCCTGAAAAGGGCAAATTATCGCCTCTTTGACCAAGATATGAGGACCAAGGTCTCTATCAGGAACATAGGGGCGAAGCTCGTCGCAGGGATCGCTTCGACCAGGGTCGAGACGATATAGAGCGTCGCCTGCCTACCCTGGAATACGTTCACGCCCTGGGTAAAGAATAGGCATCCCATAACGATCTGACCGATGATGGATACGATCTCCGAAAGCCCTGGTACGAGCGACAGAAGGTCGAAAAATCCCGCGATAATGAGGAGCGCCGCCGATCGCTTTCTGCTGATATGGGCCATTATGATATTCGAGGGATAAGGGGATTAATGCGCGTGACGAGCTCGTAATTGATCGTCCCCGCCCTTTCGGCGACTTGTTCGACGCCCATACCCGCGCCGATGATCGTCGCTTCGTCGCCTTCGCGAACGCTCGGTATGTCGGTGACGTCGAGGATGGTCATATCCATCGAGATGCGGCCGATGATACTGGCCCGAGCGCCGCGGATGGCGACCTGGCCTTTGTTCGAAAGCGAGCGCGGCAGGCCGTGCCAGTATCCGACCGGGATGACGGCGATCCTCGACGGGCGCTTCGCTTCGAACGTCAGGTCATAGCCGACCTTGGCACCCTTGGGTATGAGCTTCACTTCGGAGACGATCGCTTTCCATGAAAGAGCGGGAGCGAGTTTCGGCACATATGCCTCCCCGCCGACGCTTTCGGCCCACTTTTTTATCTCCCGCGACGGCCAGAGGCCGTAGAGGGCGATTCCTGCGCGCGCCATATCGAAATGAAAGTCCTTGGAGAAAAGTATCCCTGACGACGCGGACGAATGCGTGATCGGCTTCAATCCCTTTTCGCGGATCTTCGCGACGATGGCGCGGAATGATCGCGCCTGCGCCTCGGAATATTCGCGGTGCATCGGATCTTCCATGGCGGCGAAATGGGTATAGACGCCTTCGACGACAGCAGGAAAGCCCTTTGCGGTCAGCAAGCGCACCGCTTGCTGGACATAGGTCTCCAAAATGCCCTGCCTGTGGAGGCCCGTATCGAATTTCACGTGGATGCGGAGCATATTCGCCTTGGCTTTGGGCAATTTCGCCCGCGACAGGGCCTGAAGCGATTCGAGGGATGAAATGGTGAGAGAGACATCCTTTTCCGCCGCGGTTTTATAGAGCGTCGGGAGCGTGTACCCCAAAACCAGTATCGGCGCCTTGATGCGCGCTTTGCGGAGCTCTAATGCCTCCGATAATTCGTCCACGCCGAGCCAGGTCGCGCCGCCGCGCAGAGCCGCGCGCGCCGATTCGACCATGCCGTGGCCGTACGCATTCGACTTAACTACAGCCATGACGTTCGCCGATGCGCCGACGAGCGCTTTCAAGACAGCGGCGTTCTTTTCTATAGCCCCAAGATCGATCTCGATCCAAGTGCGGCTTGCTTCAGGCTGCTTCATAGGGTTAGTTATTTTAGCTTCTTTTGGAACGGAGACCAGAGCCGCTTGTCTATGACTCTGAATATATAAAGGAAGAGGATGCCGAATATCCATCCGGCGAGCACCTGGGACGGATAATGGACGCCGAGATACACGCGCGAAAGACCGACGAGCACGATAAGAGCGACCGAGCCCCAGAGGACGACATGGCTTTTCGGGTGACGGAGAGCGATCCAGCCCAGGACGACGACCGACATCGCCGCATGGATCGAAGGCAGGCCGAAGCCGATGTCTTTGTCATACGCAACGACGAGCGGATCGACCGCATACGGTCTGTCTACGTGAAAAAAGAGCTTGAGGAGCACGAGCGCTCCATAGGATACGAGGGCGATGATGACGACTTCGAGAGAGATCCGCCATTTCTCTATGAGAAGGAGCGCGCCGAGGACGAGCGCGAGGAATACCAGGTTCGAAATAGCGCCGTGCGATATGAATCGCGCTATCCCCTGGAATCCGGGACCGATGGATTGGACCAGGTATATGAGCGAGGAATCGAGCTCGGATACGCGCGAGAGTATCGAATCTACCAGAGAAGGCATGGAGATAGATTAGCGCGCAAGGAAGAGAAGCACAATCGCGCCGAGGACGATCCGGTACCAGCCGAATGAAGCAAAGCTCCTGGTTTGGATGAATCTCATGAATGCGCCGATGACCGCCCAGGCGACGACGAACGAAACGACGAAGCCTGTGACCAAAAGCGCAGCCTCGTGGCCCGTCATATGGATGCCGTGCTTCAAAAGCGAATACCCCGAAGCGGCGAGCATCGTCGGCACGGCGAGGAAGAAAGAGAATTCGGCGGCGGCAGGCCGCGACATGCCGAGCAATCGCGCGCCGATGACCGAGGCGGCCGATCGCGACGTACCAGGTATGAGAGCGAGGCATTGGGCAAGGCCGATATAGAGAGCTTTCTTGTATCCTACGGCACCCGCTTCGGTGATCGTCGGAGCGAGCGTCCGTTTTTCGACCAAAACAAGGATCGCGCCGCCGATAATGAGAGCGCCCGCGACGACGTCAGGATTAAAGAGGGCGGCCTCGATCGCGCTTCCGAAGAGCGCGCCGAGGACGAGCGCGGGAATGACCGCGACGATCGCTTTTTTCCATATAACGAACGGCGGGCGGAGTTTCGAGCGGAAATGCGCGAGGACCGCGAGGATGGCGCCGAGCTGGATGATGACATCGAACATCTTGGTGAAATCAGGGCTGAATGAAAGCCATTGATTCACGATGACGAGATGCCCCGTCGAAGAGATCGGCAGGAACTCCGTGACGCCCTCGACGATTCCCAAGATGATAGCGGTGATGAAATCCATGATCTATATCGCGCTTACGACTTTCTGGACGTTGGCGCGCTTCAGAAGCTCGTCGCGGAAGACGGCGGCGAGCTTTTGGTCCATAGCCGGCAGAGCGCCCTCGGATTCGTTGTATTCGGTTCGCCCATTGTCTTCAGCAGCGGTCAGTATGACGACGCGAGAAAGGCCCATGAGCCTTTCGCCCAATTTCCTTTCGATGTCTACCGTCTGGATCTGGCGATAAGGAATGGCGATCTCCTGCTGATTCATGATCCCCTGTCGGATCTTCAGCGCGTCTTCGTCTATGCAGTATTCATAGCTTCGATACGCAAGGCGGCTCGCGACGATGGCGATCGCGAGGGCGATGAAGAATACGATGAAGCAGACGACTCCCGCGAGGCCGACGAACGGTACGACCGGCGCCGGAATAGCTGAAACTCCGCGCACCGCGGTGAATATGACGGCGAGGATAAGAAAGCCTGTCGCGTATTCCAGCTTTTGGGACAAGAAGAGCCAATACGTGCGGGAACCGAGCCGGTTCCAGGCGCCGAGGGATATGGTCGGGATATTTCCGGTCGAAGAGGTTTCCATCGATCCAGTATACACCGATTCCTCGCGCGATTGACACGGCCCTGCGAATGCTCTAGCGTGAGGCAAACAGCACGTACCTTATGAACGATAAATCTGACAGAGAAGAGACTATCTCTAGGATGCTCCAGGAATGCGCCGACCGGCAGGAGAGTCGCATGCAGGATTACGCGGCGAGCGGCGCCTTCAAGACGAAGACCGACCGCGGCGACCTGCATATGTTCTTCAGTCCCCGGATGATCCCTGCAGGTCTGACCGACGAAGAGGTCGGCATATGCATCGCCCTCTATCCGAGGCGAAGGAAGCTTGTCGACCTGATGGTCGCAAAGAGGCGGCAAGAGCTGGAAAAGAAGATGCGGGAGGCTATATCGGATGACTGGTTCGCCATGGAGGCGATCTCCGAGGCCTTCGGTTCCGTCGAAAACGGTGTGCTATTCGGTTCCGCTTTCTATGCGTTCCGCGAATACGATGCGTTTCCTCTGCCGCAAGAGCTGCTCGTCCAGTATATGACCCGGGAAGCATTCTCCAACGGCATATTGAAGCTCGTCGCCAGACTCAACGAGCTTGAAAAAGCTCTGGCCGGGTGACATATCGCGAGGCCCGCATAAAAATGCGGGCCTTTTCATGGCTTCCCCTTCTCGATGCTCGAGAGCCGCCCCGCGACCATCCTGACCTTGGTCGAAACGACGGCCTCAGGGACGAACATCATGTCATAGAGACGATTAAGATACCGCTTTACGAATCCTTCAGGCGCCGCGGCCAGTATATAGGGTACGAACATGCCGACATTGAAGAGTGCCCAAGTAGAGTTGTTGACGACCGACGCGGAAAGGCCTTCGCGCGCAAGCGCGAACGGAACGCCCCCGGCAACGAGGAAGAGGTAGGCGATGTGCGGAATGACGAGATACAGGAAATTCCCCTCTATCCCCTTCTTCGACGTGATCGAGAACGACGATTTCCTACCCGTCATCGCGGACCAGAGCGCTTGGACATGGATTGTGAACGAGGAAAAGGAGAACGAGAGGGCCCGGAACGAAAAATGCCCGTTCGATGTCGATGACAGTACGCCGACGGTGATGAACATATACGGGATAAAGACCGCTGCCAGGAGCATCGTATCCGTCTTTATGGGGAATATGCCGAAATAGAGGAACAGGACGGGCAAAAGCACGTTCATGAGCACGACCGCACCGGAAAGAAAATAGGTGACGGACGAGAGATACTGGATCTTCTGGTCAGCAGTAAGTCCTCGGCGAAAAAACAGATTGTATCGAAAGAGGACGTCGAGGGCGCCGCGCGCCCAGCGGAATTGTTGCTTGGTATATGACAGGAAATCCTCCGGAGCCAGCCCCTCGGCGAGCACCTCGGGCACATAGAGCGACTTCCATCCCTTCTCATGGATGAAGAGCCCTGTCACGAAATCCTCCGCGATCGATTCCTGGCACATGCCGCCCGCTTCCTCTAGAGCGCTCCGCCTGATGACCATATTCGTGCCGCACATGGTGCCCGAATTCAGACGATTCTTGCCGCGACATATCGGGCCGAAGAAGAGCTTCTGCTGTTCCCACGCGGAGAGGGCAACCGCGTTCTTGTGCGCGTTCTTATAGAACTGCGGCGTCTGGACGTATGCGAGCCCGGGATCCGAGAAGAACCCGACGGTCTTCAGGAGGAAATCCTTATGCGGAGCATGGTCGGCGTCGAAGATGACGACGAAAGGCGCCTTGGTATGCGACAAAGCGTTATTGATGTTCCCAGCCTTAGCGCCGCCGGGCGTCTTGCGCGTGATGCAAGCGATACCGAGCCTCTCGGCGAGCGCCTCGACGTCCTGCCAATGAGCCTTGTTCGCGACGAATCCGTCGTTCAAGAGGAAGACGCGATGGAAGCGATAGTCCATGTCCCGCGCGGCGCGCGCGGTCTCCTCTACGATATCGGCCGGCTCTCCGGCGACGGTTATATAGACGTCTACGTCGGGCATGAAATCGGGGTCGTGCCTGGCCTCATGATCCATAATCCAGACGGTATAGAGATAGGTGACGGCCTGCCAGGCATGGAATATCTCGCCCGCGAGGAGCATCCAGAACAGCGCCTCGTTCCCATGCGGGAACATAAAGCTGATGACGAAGAAATAGACCGTGGCGAAAGCAAGGTTCGCCGCGAGGAGCAAGCGTTGCGACCGGCTATGGAGAAAGTCGAATTTCGAAGGCATCGTCAGAGGTATCTAAGCTTATAGACGTATAACGATAGCCCAGACGAGAATGTTTTCTCTTCGATCCTCTCGTAATGGGTATCCAGATAGAACCTCGTGTCCTCTTCGTACGGCTGATGGTAGCCGAAGACGACATAGACGCGCTGATAGACCTTGGCCCAGTCCGCCGAATCCTTCGCGATGAGGCCGGGGCTATAGGGTTCAGGCAGAGGATCGTCCGTATACCTGTCCCATCGCGGAAAGGTCTCGATGCGCGCTTCTCCCCGGTAATAATATTCGATCGGATACGTAAGGAACGGCGCCGATACGACGAGAAGGTCGTCGGCGCGGGTGCGGGCGGCGACGTATGCCGCGACGGATCGATAGTCCTCCTTCACTGGCGAAGCCTTGTCGCCCGCCTGATACCCGGTCATGAAGAAAGCTCCGATGCAGAGCGCGCCGAGGACGAAGTTCGAGACCCTCAGCTTGTAGGAAGACAGGAAATAGATAGCCAGGAGATACAGGCTCGGCAAAGCCACGATCAGATAGCGGCCCAGGAATATCGGCGTGAACGCGACGCTCACGGCGAAAGTCAGCATGATCGGAAGGAGCGACGCGAGCATCAGATACCCGGTCTGGGGCTCGGTTCTCTTTTTCTTGTTCAAGATAGTGAAAGCTGCGAACACCGCGAGCGGCCAAAGGGAAAGGAACATCGTGTTGACCGCGTCCGTCTGGAAACCGATGAAGAAATTAGAAAAGAGGTTGAAGAAATCGAAAGACGTCGGCGCCGCGAGCACAGGATTCGACAGTCCCGCTCCCGCCACGCGGCGATACACGAACCAGACGGCTACGGGAACGGCGCAGAGCGCCGCCGTCCCGAGAAATCGCGCCAGGCTTCCCTTCGGAAAGATATCCCGTCGGGCGAAATAGAACACCGCTTGAGACAATGCGACGAATCCGAAGAACATATGGGTGAAGAGCCCGAGGAACGTCACGATCCCGTACAAGAGCCAGATACGCCGCGAAGGAGCCTTCCACAGATTGATATAGAGCAGATGAGAGAGGGCGGTGAACAAGAAGAGCATCGAATACATCCGGGCTTCGGATCCGTACCAGCCGAGGAATGGCGATACGGTCGTGAGGAGCGAGGCGAAATATGCGACGCGCGGAGTATATGCCCGGAGCGCCAGGTAAAACATCGCGGGTATCGATACCAGGCAGAATAGGAGGGACATCGTCCTAATGGCCGCTTCGCCTGTCCCGAATGCGATCTCCCAATAATGGAGGAGAATGAAATAGAGCGGCATGTGGACGTCCTTGGCTATATAGCGCATGACGCCTGGCAGGTCGCGCGAAGTCTGCCACACGCTCTGCGCCTCGTCGAGGCGTAGGCTCTCGTCCATCCACATCGCCAGAGAAAAAGCCGCGGCGCACGCCATGAGGAGGAGGATATATATTCCCGGCTTGATCGAGCTGGTCCTATTCATAGAGGTTGCGAAGCTCTCCCGCATACAGAGCCATGCCGAACCATGCCCAGTTCTCGTCGTAATAGCTGAGAGGCGACCTCCATGTCGATTCGTTCGGATCATAGAGAGCGTCGAGCTTCGAAAGATACACCTCTTTTGCCTTCGAGGGATCGGACGCCATGAAATATCCGATCGTGCCCCCGTACATGGCGGCTGACTCGCTGTCAGTCAGGCGAGACCCGTCATGCGCATAGGCATACGCGATCCCTTTATGCCCGCTCCATTCCGAAGAGAGGTAGCCAAGGGCATCGAGCACCGCTTTCGCGCGCGGATCCTTGTTCCATTCCCAGTCGAGGGCGAACCTCCACGGCAACCGCAGGGCATCGAAGCTGAAATTAGTGGTGACGTTCGCCGCGCGCGAAAGGGATACGATGGCGCCCGTGTCGCGGTCCATGCCTATCCAATCAGGCGGCAGGCCGGCCGAGCTGGCTTTGTCGAGAGGATCTTTAACGCTCTCGAGCGCCACGTCGTATGACGTAGACGCCAGACCGAGCCAATCATGGTCAGGATCAGCCTGCTTGAAGGCTTTGAACGCATAGGGCGCGAAGTACGAAGGATTGACGACAAGGACCTTTTTGGATGTCTGTTTTTCGACATCGTTCGCCAGCAGATACGGCTTACCGCTGATGATGACGACTTCCCTGTCCCAGATGTCCCTGATGATGCCTATGGCGTCGCCGAAATAGGTATCGCTGCCCCATCGCTTGGACGCGAAGAGCAGCGAAAGGGCGATATCGATGTCGGCATCGCTCGCCGTATTCTCTCCGCCGCGATCGGTAAGGACGCCGTACGATCCGTCAGGACGCTCGCCGAAGAGCCAGCTCATGAGATGGTCGCCCTTCCTCTGTATATTGTCTTTGGTCCACTGCCAGGCGATATCGAACGTCGCCTTGTCGTCGATCCAGACGGATCGGAGCATGATATAGCTCTGCCCTTCCGACGTGGTTACGCCCCCTTGATCTTTGTCGAGGCTCCGGAGCGTGCCTTGCTCCAGATATTCGGACTTGTAATGATGCCAGACCGCCTGGAGCAGGGTCTTCTGGGAGAAGTCCGGCGGCCTCGCATCGAGCATGAACCGGAGGTTGAATAAAAAAACGGCGGCGGCGATTGCCATGCACGCGAACGCCCCATATACCCACATGCCTGATATTTTTCCGGTGCCGGATTGCATGCGCATGTAATACGCTCCGGCGATCCTATAGGTTCGCCGCTTCGGAACAATAGGAACGGCCCGATCGTATTAGCGTGGGGCGAAAACGAACGACATGGATAAAAAATTCGCTCGATACATCCGATTCATACTGGCCGGCATCGCGAACACAGGCGTGGATTATGCGGTCTTCAATTTCTTACTGCTTCTCGACGATTCGACGATAGGAAAATCAGAATACGCCGCTTTCAAAGGGATCAGCTTCATAGCGGCGGTCATTACAAGCTATTACCTCAATAAATACTGGGTATTCGCCCGGAAAAATGCCCAAAAGACGGAAGGCCTGAACAAAGAGCGGCTGCGATTCCTCCTGATCTCGGTCACCGGATTTTTGCTCAATATCTCCGTCTCTTCGGCAGCGTTCCGCATCCTGACCGTCTCTTCGCCTTTGGACTCCAGAGTAGCGGCGAACATGGGCGCGATATGCGGGACCCTGCTGGTCCTCGCGTGGAACTTCATCGGATATAAGACCTTCGTCTTCAGGGAACGGCCCGAATAAACGCAGAGGCTTACTGCTTAGCGATAAAAACATGAACACTATGAGAAACGGCATCGACCTGTCGGTTATTATCCCTGCCTATAATGAATCCAAGAGGATCGGCGCGACGCTCGACAGCATCAAGCGCTATTTATATTTTTCAGCGCCCGCGGGCCTTCGATATGAGATCATCGTCGTAGACGACGGATCGAGGGATGATACGAGCCGCGTAGTGAAGGAATTCGCCGAATCCTTCCCCGGCCTGCGGCTGATCGAGCATGCCGAGAACCGCGGCAAAGGCCACGCCGTGAAGACTGGCATGGAAAAAGCCTGCGGCGCATACAGGCTCTACATGGATGCTGACAATTCCGTGAAGATCGGCGCCGTCGAACGATTCCTCGATGCCATGAGAGGGTCAAGCTGCGATATCGTGATCGGCTCGATCGCCCATGAAGGATCGCGGACGATAGAGCATAACGGCTGGCATCGCCGGCTGCTCGGCAAGATAACGAAAGCGATCGTGGGCCTCGTGACCGCATCGGGAGTATCCGATACCCAGCGCGGCTTCAAGCTCTTCAGCGCCCGCGCTGCGGACGAAATCTTCGCCCTGCAGAAGATCGAGCGGTTCGGCTTCGACATCGAGCTCCTCGTCATCGCCCAGAAGCATGGCTATGCGGTGAAAGAGATGCCCGTGGTCTGGGATAATCCTGCGGGATCCAAGGTTGGACTGCGCTCGTACATCGATTCGAGCGTCGAGCTCATGTTCATCTACTGGAATACCGTTACGGGAAAATATAATCGGACCGTATAAGAAAAAGCCGCCACTTCTTGTGGCGGCTTCGCAAAGAACGGAAGGCGGTCAGCCGGGAAGCCGATGCTTGTTCTCGATGGCGATGGTCGATGACTTCGGCTCGCGCCAGATCTGCTTTACGACGATCGCGACCCGATTGACCTTATCGAGCGCCGACCAGTACGTATCGAGGATATCGTGAACCAAGCCCCGGATCGGCATGATATACGGCGGTTTGCGGAACGAAGGCAACGGATTGCCGTCGGTCTCGTACGTCGTGACGCAATATCCGAAACCGGGCTGAAGGCCGAGAGGATAGCGCATCCGAACGCATCCGTCGCCGTCCGGGGTCTTGAGAAGCACGGCGATTTCAGCCTCGCCGCCGGGACGAAGGTCGATCACGCCCGTGATGCGGGGCGTATGATTCGGCGCGTCAGGCTCGTATTGCCAGTCCTTGAGAGAGTCCATAAGGAAGGCGCCGTCCTTCATAGCGTCGCGAACGGCATTGGTCTGGGCGCCGTTGCTCACGACGAAGAGACCAGGCGCCTCGAGCATCGCATCATAGATGATGAGATGCCGGTCCTTCTCCTGGACCTTGGACGGATCGGCGGCCCTCGTCGAGACGCGAGGCCCGGAAAAAGAGAGCGGCTGCTCCATGCCACATTCGAATACGCGGTTGCGACTCGATTCGCTCCGGCCCATGATCCAATAGACCTGGAAGAAGGACTCGCCGTCCTCGGAAAGGCCGAGGACGAATCCGCGACCGGGATACGGGTTACTGGCGAGCGCCCGGAGATTCTCCTGCGCGATATGTTCATTGCTCATTATTTCGATATATCGAGGGTTGGGTTGAGGGTTCTGGACCCCATACTAGGCACGGAAAAACCGTTGTCAAACTGGCGGAGGCGGAGAGATTCGAACTCTCGATACCCTTTCGGATATACGACCTTTCCAGGGTCGCGCACTAGACCACTATGCGACGCCTCCGTGAGACCTTATTTATACTCGATGCGCAGACTTTCGCCAAACGATGTAACATTATCGGCATATCAGCTATTCTAAAGGACATGAGCAAAAATCCTTTCTATAATGCGGCTGTGGCGGGAGGCTATATCGCGCTTATCTTCTTAGGGCTTAACTGGGTCGGCGAAAATCGCTTCCAGGGACCGGAGACCGTGCTGATACCGATGGGAATGGTATCGCTCGTCACTCTTTCAGTAGCCCTCATGGGATATCTCTTCTTTTACCAGCCCGCGATCCTGCTCGTCGACGGGAAAAAGAAGGAGGCGCTGAATCTTTTCCTCAAGACGGTCGGAGCGTTCGCGGTCATCACGATCATATATCTGTCCTTCGCCCTCTGGCTCGCGCGATAGCTTCCAGCTTACGGAGCGGAGCCGCCTGCTTACCAGCGGCCGCTGGCGCCGCCGCCGCCCGATGATCCGCCTCCGAACCCGCCGAATCCTCCGCCACCCCTTCCCCCACCAAGGCCGCCGATGAACCAAGGGCCGCCCGGACCGCGATGATCGTGGAAATGCTTTTTGATCCAATCGCCTGCGAATCGGGACAGAAGAAAATCGGCGAGAAGTCCGCCCAGCGCGCATCCGGCAATACCGAAAAGCGTGCCTATGAATATGAGGCCGAGCGCCCCGCCGACGACACCGCCGAGCCACCAGGATTTCGTCGTCGCCATGAATATGAGCAGGCGGAACGCGATGAAGAGAAGGAATATGACGAGGCCCGTCGATATCGCGGCGGAATCGGCATGTTCGGCGTCGTTCGCCCACTTCACCGCTTCAGGATCGTTTTTGATGAGCCCGATGGCCTGATCCGCCGCGGCGTCTATGCCGGCGTAATAATCGCCTTTTTGGAATGCCGGAATCATGATGTTCCTCACAATGAGAGACGCCGCGGCGTCGGTCACCGAAGGTTCGAGCCCGTAGCCGACTTCGATCCTCATCTCCCGTTCGTTCGGGGCGACGAGGATAAGCATGCCGTTGTCGGCATCTTTCCTTCCAATCCCCCACTCCTGGAAAAGCTTCGCCGCGAAATCCTCTACCGTGTCGCCGTCGAGGCTTTTGACCGTCGCGACGGCGATCTCTGCGCCTGTTTCCGAATGGAATGCGGAGAGCTTCGATTCGAGAGCGGCCCGCTTATCGGCCGGAAGTATTTGGGCGAAGTCGTTCGCGTATCCCGTGGCTTCGCCGGGGCTTACATAGGCAAAAGCGGCGCTCGCGAGGCTGCAAAATATAATTATTGAGCTCGCGAGCGCCGCTACCGCATTCATGATGAAGGCGGCTCGCTTCATATATTTAGAACTCTACGGTCGGCGCCGTGTCGGCGCCCGCCGCGGACTGGAAGTATGCCTTGGCGCCGAACCCGAACGTTCCCGCGACGAGAGAGCTCGGGAATCGCGCTACGCGGAGGTTATAGTCCCGGACCGCGTCGTTATACCTGCCGCGCTCGACCGATATGCGGTTTTCAGTGCCTTCTATCTGTGCCTGGAGCGTCATGACGTTCTCGGACGACTTGAGCGTCGGGTAGTTTTCCATAACGACGAGGAGCCGCGCGTACGCAGACTCTACTTCACTCGCGGCTTCAGCCTTGTCGCTCGCCGTAGCGGCGCCCGAATATCGCGTGCGAGCATCGGCTATAGCGTCGAATACCGCCTGCTCCTGCTTCATGGCGCCCTTGACCGCGTTCACCAGATTCGGGATGAGGTCGAAGCGCCTTTGATACTGGGTTTCTACCTGCGCCCACTGCGCGTCGGCGGACGCTGACGCGGTGACGAGCCCATTATATGAGACGCCTATATATCCGAGGATCAGTACGACAACGACGATGATGATTATGGTTGATCTTTTCATGGCTTAAGTATGGATTATATCGAGCGAAAAACAAAGAGCGACAGAAGGCCGAAGACGACGGCTCCGTAGAGTATCCACGTAGCGACCGCGAGCAGTGCCGGGATATTAAAAAGAATTGAGAGGAGGAGCACGATGATGCCCACGCACTGGAGGATCATCTTGCTCTTTCCCATGGTCTTTGCCGGCACCACCCTGCCCTTATATCGGTAATACGCCGACGATACCAGGGCGACCTCGATCAGGACGATGGCGAGCGCCAGATGCGTGCTCACGTATTTCGAGATGATAATGACGGAGACCAGGCCGATCAGGAGCTTGTCCGCGATCGGATCATAGAGCGTGCCCCAGGTCGTGATCTTCCTCTGCGTCCTGGCGAGAGCGCCGTCGAGCGCGTCAGAGAATGCCGCGAACAAGAAGAGCACCGTTCCGGAAGCGAAGAAATCGAAGCCGAGAAGGACGCCGATGAACGGAACGGAAAGAAGCCTGAACTTGGTTATGTCGTTCGGCGTGATGCCGGGAGGCAAGAGCTTGAGAAAGGTCTTGGCGAGCAGCCGGTCTACGGCGGTCGCTTTGGTGAGATACGTGACCTTAGCCTCCGGCACGTCGAGGAATCGGTCGAGAAAGGTCAGGACGGGATTGTGAGAGGCCTTATGGTTTTGTTCGTTCATGGAACCGCGGGGAGCCTTATTCTACCAAAGAAAAAAGCCCCGCGCATCCGGGAGTGCCGGACGGCGGGAGCTTTGTCTTGAGTCCTTCAGACGAACGTGGGCGGGCGGGAGCGCCGCTTTTTGCCCTGGATCAGGTCATAATCCACGTGGGTGATGAAGAAATCCATGTTCTTGTAGATCTTGCAGCTCGCCTTCCAGGAGATCGCGAAGACCGTGAGCGAGGCGAGGAGCTCTTTCCACCAGACATAGGAGCCGAAGAACAGGGCGATGCGGATCGAGACGTAGCCGAGGCTCGCGACGAGGAGAGCGCCGATGACGAGCGTCACCGCCGCCGAGACTTTTTTGCAGTCAGGGTTCTCGAACGCGTACACGGCGAGGCCGACGAGATCCGCGATGAGGATACCGAAATATGCGGCGATCCACACCGCGACCAGAACGTATGTGAAGAGCATGGCGTAATCGGGGTTGAGGGTGAACTGAGGAGACGTTAACCTAACCTAATTATACACCTCTTGACAAGAGCTGTCAATATAATGTAAAATAGGCTCAAACTTAGAACTTTCAACCCTTAAGACCCTTAACGACAATGATTCACGGATACAAGATCGTCAGTTCTTGCCTCGCTTTCGTGCATTTCGACCGCGATATCCACCCGGATATCTCCTGGTTCAAAGGCCAGGCGGCAGACATGCCGGAAAAAGCCTTTCCCGCGCCGTTCCGGGAGATCATGGAAGTCTTCGGGATCTTGAGCATCATGGTGGTCCAGAACAGCGTCTGCATCGAGCGCTTCAACGAAGAAGACGCCTGGATGCCGGCGATCAAACGAGTCGCATACGTCGTCAAGAAGTACCACGACGGCAGCCTCGTCCAGCCAGAGCCTATGAGCGAAGCCGAGCTGCGGGACATGCATCCGTCGCTCGCCTTCGACTCTGAACGATAGCTCTCCCCCCCCCCTCTCTCTCGAGCCCGCGCCGGACTGAACATCCGCCGCGGGCTTTTTTATTGGCCGGACCTCGAATTGCGCCGTTCCCGAAGGCGTGGTAGTATCTCCTCCATGAGTATTTCTAGCGTGCTGCCGTATATACAGATAACCATATCGGTGCTCCTCATTCTGACCGTCCTTCTCCAGCAGACAGGCGCGCAGAACGGAGGCGCGCTCGGCAGCGCGGACAATATGAGCTCGGTATTCCATACCAGGCGCGGCCTTGAAAAGACGCTCTTCATCGCGACTATCGTCCTCGGCATCCTTTTCGCGCTCACCTCTTTCCTCTCGCTCGTCCGCTAGGAAACTCTCTTACCTTACGTAACCAACACAGCTTTGCCTTCGGGCGGGCTCTCATATGGAACAGAAACAACCTTTCTTCCGCGCGCTTCTCGAATCATTGTCGCGCGACCGCAAGAACAAGAGCCTCGAAAAGATAGATTCCGTCGCTTCGTCTTTTTCCATAACCGAGAAAGTCCTCTTCCTCGTCTGCTTCGTGGCATTCGCCTGGGGCGTTCTGTCTTTGCTCGGAAAAGTGAGCGATAGCTTTTCGGTCGACGTGCCCCGCCGCGGCGGATCGCTCGTCGAAGGCATCGTCGGCACGCCGCGATTCGTGAATCCCCTCCTTGCCGTATCCGACGCGGACCGCGACCTGACCCAGCTCGTCTATTCGGGCCTCCTCAAGGCAGAGCCGGACGGCTCTATCGTCCCTGACCTCGCCCAGTCGTACACCATTTCGCCTGACGGCCTTACTTATACCCTTACGATCCGGGACAAAGCCGTCTGGAGCGACGGAACGGCCGTTTCCGCCGACGACGTCGTCTATACCGTCCAGAAAGCCCAGGATTCGACCCTGAAGAGCCCGCGCTACGTGAACTGGCAAGGCGTCACCGTCGAAAAGACGGGACCGAAGGAAGTGACCTTCAGGCTCAAGCAGGCGTACGCGCCTTTCATAAACAATCTGACGCTCGGCATCCTGCCGTCGCACCTCTGGAAGAGCCTGACCGTGGACCAGATGCCGTTCTCGTCGCTTAACACCACCGCGGTCGGATCGGGTCCGTACGTCATCGCCTCGGTCTTGAAGTCGTCCGACGGCATTCCGACCGAATTCGTGCTCAAAGCCAATCCGGACTACGCTCTCGGCGAGCCCTACATAACAAGCCTTTCGATAAAAGCGTTCGCGACCGAGCAGGCGCTCGACGACGCCCTCGTCGCCCGCGAAGTAGAAAGCGCGTCGAATCTTTCGCCGGCATCGGCGGCGAATATCGGCGGAGCGGCGCTTTTGACCGCGCCTCTGACCCGCGTCTTCGGCGTCTTCTTTGACCAGAACCAGAACGAGATCCTGGCGCGAAAGGAAGTCCGTCAGGCCTTGAACGCCGCCGTCGACAAAGACTCGCTTATCGCGAGCGTTCTCTCGGGATACGGCACGGCAGTAGACGGCCCGCTCCCTCCGACCACGACCGAAAAGAACGCCGCGGGCGCGGCGGCTGCCTCGACCACGGCGGCGAATGCCGCGGCGATCCTCGCGAAGGCAGGATGGAAGAAGAATCCCGATACCGGCATATACGAATACAAGGCAAAGACCAAAGGCGCGGCGACGACCACCCTCGCCTTTACCCTTTCTACCGCGAACGTCCCGGAGCTCGTCCTCGCGGCGAAGAGATTAGAGGAGACCTGGACGGCATTCGGCGCTCGCATGGACGTGCAGGTATACGAGCCGTCTGACCTGAACCAGAGCGTCATCAGGCCGCGCAAATACGACGCGCTCCTCTTCGGCCTCGTAACGGGCAAGAACTCGGACCTCTATCCGTTCTGGCATTCGTCCCAGAGGAACGATCCGGGCCTTAATATCGCCCTTTATACCAACCAGAAAGTGGACAAGGCTCTGGAAAAGATGCAGGCGGCCACGTCGTCGTCAGCTGCGGCGGCTTCGTACGCGACGGTCAAATCCGAGATCGCCAACGACACCCCGGCGGTATTCCTCTGGAGCCCCGATTTCCTCTATGCCGTTCCGGCAAAGCTCCATGGAGTAGAGCTGGGAGAGATCACGACGTCGTCGGATCGCTTCCTCGGAGTAGAGCGCTGGTACGTGGATACCGAACGGGTCTGGGACATATTCGTGAAGGACAAGGATTCGATACTTAATAACAATTAAATGGAAGATCAGAACAAACCACAGACGGCAGAACGGACGACGGGAGCGCCTCATCATGCAGGCGAAGGACGGGGACCGAGGCGGGGCAATCGCGGAGGCAGGAGCTTTCGCGGGCCTCGCGGCGGCATGGGAGGAGGCCTCGGCGGGCGCATGAAGCGCATGATGCGGAGCAAGGGTCCCCGCCGATTCGGCGGATCCCGCGGAGGCATGAGCGGCTCGAGCCGCGCTCACGGCGGCGCGGGCACCCCGGCTATCGAGATCGGCGAAGAAAGGAGCGAGAATCGCGCTCCTCTGGCCCCTATCCCGCCTATCGCTCCGGGCAATATCCGCATCATCCCGCTCGGCGGCGTGGAAGAGATCGGCAAGAACATGACCGCTATCGAGATCGGCGAAGACATCATCGTCATCGACGCCGGCTTTCAATTCAAAGAGGAGGCGACGCCGGGCATCGACTACATCCTTCCGAACACGAAATACCTCGAAGAGCGCAAAGACCGCATCCGCGCCCTTTTCATCACCCACGGCCATCTGGACCATATCGGCGGCATCCCATATGTAGTTGACCGCATCGGGTACCCGCCTCTCTATACCCGCCAGTTCGGCGCCATCATGATCCAGAAGCGCCAGGAGGAGTTTCCTCACCTCGAACCGCTCGACATCAAAGTCATCAGCGGCAACGAGACCATCACCTGCGGCAAGATCAAGGTGAAGACCTTCCCTATCTCCCACACTATCCCTGACTCGATGGGGCTCATCATAGATACGCCGTACGGCGACATCGTCTTCATCGAAGACGTGCGCGTGGACAACATCAAGGGCGTCCCCACCGAAGAAGAGATCGAGCAGTACCGCCAGTTCAAGGACCGCAACGTCCTCCTGTTGACCATGGACTCGACGTCGATCGAAAAGCCCGGCTTCTCGCTCTCTGAATCCGTCGTCATCGAGAATATAGACAAGTTCATCCAGACTACGTCAGGTCGTCTCATCATCGGCACCTTCGCGTCCCAGGTAGAGCGCATCATCGCCATCATCAAGGCCGCGGAGAAATACAACAAGAAAGTCGTCGTCGAGGGACGCTCGATGAAGACCAACGTCGACATCATCAAACACCTCAAGCTCGCGGAGATCAAGAACATCATTCCCGTCGAAGACATCGAGAAATACCCGCCTGACAGGATCGTAATGCTCGTGACCGGCGCCCAGGGCGAGGAATTCGCCGCCCTCATGCGCATGGCGACGAAGCAGCACAAGCACGTCCAGCTCCGCAAGACCGATACCATCCTCCTCTCTTCGTCTATCATCCCGACGAACTACAACGCCGTCATCAAATTGAAGGACAATCTCTACCGCACCGAGGCGCGCGTCATCACCTATCTCGACTCGGATATCCACGCATCGGGCCACGGCAACCGCGACGAATTGAAATGGATACACGAGCAGATCAAGTACCGCTTCTTCGTGCCCCTTCACGGCTACCACTATTTCCTCCGCCAGCACGCAGAGCTCTCCATGTCCCTCGGCACTCCGCGCGAGAACGTCGTCGTGCCCGACAACGGCTCGGTCATCGAGATCTACGAGGAAGGCAGGAAGATCCGCGTCCTCAAGGAGAAGGCTCCTGCGAACTTGGTGCTTGTCGACGGCTTCGCCGTGGGCGACGCGCAGGAAGTGGTCCTCCGCGACCGCCAGTCGCTCGCTCAGGACGGCATGTTCATCGTCTTCGCCGTCATAGACGCCCAGACGGGTCGCCTTCGCAAGTCTCCGGATATCATCTCCCGCGGCTTCGTATACCTTCGCGAATCCCAGGACCTCCTCCGCGACACCCGCGACATCATCAAGAACACCATCGAAGATACCGCCCGCGGCATGAATCCCCTCAACGTCGAAATGATCAAGGCTAACGTCACCGATACGGTCTCGAGGCACCTCTTCCAGGAGACCGCGAAGCGCCCGGTGGTCATTCCGGTCCTTCTCACGATATAATTGGCTTCATGCCAGAAGAGAAAAGGCTCGTCGGAAAGCGGTTCGTGATGTACGTCATCGGATTCGTATTCAACTTGAGCTATGCCATTCCGACGTACGTGAATTCGTCGTTCCTCGCCAAATTCACGGGCGACGGGCTCGTCGGCATCATATACACCGCGAGCTCTATCATCGCCATCATGGCATTCGTCGAGATGTCCGACGCCCTGCGCCGCTTCGGCAATTTCAAGACGACCCTCGGTCTGCTTTTTCTCTCTATGCTGTCGCTTGCGGGCCTTGCGACGGGCCAGTCGGTCATCGTCATCGTCTCGTCGTTCATATTGAACTTCGTCGCCGTCGCGCTCACGAACTTCACCATCGACGTCTTCTTGGAAGGATTCTCGAGCGATGCGAGGACCGGCAAGATACGCGGCGCGTTCTTCGCCATAACGAACGCGGCGTGGCTCATAGCGCCCCTTATCACATCAGCGATACTCAAAGACAACATATACGGCAATATGTACGCCGTTGCGGGCATAACCCTGATACCGGCGATATTCCTCGTATTCTTCGGCCTGCGCGACGTCAAAGACCCCGCATACAGCCGCCTGCCGTTCTGGAAGGGCTTCATTCAGGTATGGGCAGACCGCGACGTCAAAAGCATCCTCTTTTTGAGCTTCCTGCTCCAATTCTTCTATGCCTGGATGATCATTTACACGCCGATATACCTTCACGAGACGGTCGGCTTCGACTGGTCGCAGATCGGCCTCATATTCACGTTTATGCTGATCCCGTTCGTACTGGTAGGCGGTCCTTTGGGACGATTCGCCGACAGGCATGGCGAGAAGAAGGTGCTAACGGCGAGCTTCATTCTGATGGGCCTCGCGACGGGGGCGATCGGATTCGTGACCGACCATAATGCGGTGATCTGGGCGGCAATATTATTCCTGACCCGCGTCGGCGCCGCATCGGCCGAAGTGATGATAGATATCTATTTCTTCAAGCACGTAAATGCCTCGAATACGAATATCATCAGCTTTGCGCGTATGGTGCGCCCTCTCGCCTATATCGTGAGCCCCGTTATTGCGACGATCCTTTTCTTTGGTTTCGATATAAAAGGCTTATTCGTATTCCTTGGCCTCTTTATGCTCTATGGCCTGCGCTATACGTATGCCCTAAAAGATACGAGGATCGTCTAATTATCGCGACAGCGCTAGTAGTCGCGGCCGTTGCCTGTGTCTTTGCCCATAAGGGCATCCTTCGCTTCGAATATGCGTTCGAGGTATTTGCGGAGCTTCGCCCTGTCTTCTTCGACGAGGTCATCGGGAGAATAGATTTTGACGAGGATACGGAGGAACATGCCCATGAGCATATTGAGATAGCTCGTCTGTATAGGCTGTTCGACCCCTTCAGGCAGGTCTCGAAGGGTCAGGTATACGGGTTTGAGAGATGAATAGTACATCGAGCCGCCGATTTTATTCCTGATAGATAGCAGGCACGCTCGTGTATTTGCCCTTGCTTACGATCACATGGTCGACGAGCGCTATGCCCATGATCTTTCCGGCTTCGACGAGCTGACGAGTTATCTCTATATCGGAGCCGGAAGGCGTCGTGACGCCCGATGGATGGTTGTGAACGAGAATGACCGCAGAAGCGCCGTATTCGAATGCGGGCTTGAAAACCTCGCGCGGATGAATGATGTTCGCATCGAGAGTGCCCATCGAAAGGACTTCGTCATGCACGATGCGGTGATGGTTATTGAGGTATATGCCGCGGAGATACTCCTTCGGCAATTCATGCATATCGCGGACATAATTCGAAACGTCTTTGGCATTCCTGATGGCAATATTCCTGCCACCCGGCTTTTTATAGAATCGACGGCCCAATTCAGACGATGCGACGACCTGGCAAGCCTTTACCAAAGGAATATCGAGATCAACGGAGAGTCTTTTGGCATCGTCGAGGGACGCAAAGCTTTTTTCGCCATATTCACGGATGATGCGAGACGCCATGGAAAGCACGTCTTCTTTGACCGTGCCGGTATTCAGGATGATCGCCACCAATTCGACGATCGAAAGGCTGTTAGGGCCATGCGCGAGCAGTTTCTCGCGCGGTTTGTCGGCTTCCGGAAGGTCGCGGAGCTTGTACACATACTGGCGCTCGCCCGGCGCCGTATCGAGGGTCATCATCCTGTCGAGATTAGGGATCGAATATGTATTCATGGCTTTTTTATATGGCTTCAGTATAGCAAGCCGACCTGAAGAAAAAATGAAGATTTTTTAATAACTTTTCACACATTCAATGCACATGAACATTGGAAACTCCTTGCGCGCCTTATCTTCTGCCTGTTTTCGCGGCCCTTTTTCGCTCTCTTTATGCGACATCCACTCTTCTATCCTCGCTATGACAAAGCCCGCATTGGCGAGCGCCTTCGAATATCCCTGGATCGGCCTGTGGAATGAATAGGTAAGCTCTTTTTTACCCTCTGCGTCCTGCCCTGGATGCATGTCTATGGCGGAACGGCTTTCGGATACGTATTCATCGACGCGGCGGTACTGGCTATTCGTCTTTTCATCGAAACCCCATGAGCTCTTATTCGGTATGCGAAATGCCGGGTGATTCAAGACCAGGACGAACTTCCCTCCCGTCTTCAAAACGCGCGCGACCTCTTTGAACGCCTTGCCCATGCTCTCTATGTTCTGAATGGCCAGGATGCACAGCGCGGCATCGAAGCTTTTATCTCTGAACGCGCGCAGATCGTCCGCGGAAGACACGAAAAACTCCTGATTATGCATCGCGTGGGTTCGCGCGATATCGATGAGCTCCGGGGCGATATCTACGCCCGTCACCCGAGCGCCTTCAGCGGCAAGCGCATGCGAAAAAAATCCCTGCCCGCAGGCAAGATCCAATATATTGTCGCCCCTCTTTGGGGTTATGAGGCGCAAAATGTATGGCAAGACGACCTGGGACTGGTATGAGTCCTCGTCGTTCACTACCTTGTCATACCAATCAGCGACGCCTCCCCACGATGTCTTCATGAGAATATGATAGCACGCCGCTATTTCTTCCTCGGAGTTCGGGGAGCTTTCCTGCCGGACGGCTTTGCAACGGCCTTGGCGCTTTTCTTTGCGGACAAAGGCGAAGCGTGCGATTCAAAGGTCTTTCGAATACCCTGCCAATGGCCCTTCATCTCGGTTATGAAAGCGGCCAATTCGTCCTGATCTATATTCTTGAGCTCGCGATATTTCTGCGCCACGACGTCAACGGCGCTCATATATGCCGATTCAGTGACATCTCGAACGCTCTCGAGCTCGTCGAGGACTTCGCCTTTGGCTTTGAGCATCCAGCTTTTGACCTTGGCCCGGTTTTTAGCGGCGTCTTCGTGGCCGTACAGATAATATGCCCCGACCGCCGCAGCCGTCAGTCCCGCAATGCCCGCGATGATAGCGCCTGTGGCGCCATTTTTATGATCTGCCATATATATAGTTATTTATTGACCGCCTTGTGTTTGACCGCTTTGACGGATCGCTTTTCGGAGTCCCTCACAAAGAAGGTACGCACGAGGTCTACGACATGTTTCCATTTCATGCCTTCGTCGCGGAGCGCCAAGCGGAGCTTTTTTGAGTCCGAAACGATCTCGTCCCATTCTTCCTTGCCCTTATCGGTCATTTCCCGGACGTTTTTGAGGATAGCGATGACATAGACGAGCGTGATGCATATGCCGATAGATATGAGCACGAGCGCGATCGTCGAGATGAAAAAGAAGATATCGGCGTGGATAAGCGATGACATATCTTTATATTATCTGACCTTCGACGATGTGGCGAACATAACGGGGATATCGAAATGCTTGTCGCGAGCGGGATCGCCCGACGGATTGTCGTTCTTGATCCTGATGAATCCGGCCGATGACGAGCCTGCGTTGAACGAGATATCGGCGGTGAACGGAACGAAATTGGCCGTCATCCAGTCGCTCGTCGCATTGGAATGCCCGGTGCCGAGGACCGTGCCGTTCGCCGAAACGATTTCGATCGGGAACGATGCTTCGAAGTACCAATTGCCGCGGGCTTCGCCCGTCATATGGACCGGAGACGATATAGCCGCGCCCGAAGCCGGCGACGTCAGGAATGGCAGGTCGCTTTGGGCAGCCGAATTCGTCCCGCCTGTAATCGGAGTCGAAGACGCTTCGTCAGAAGACCTGTAAGGAATATCGAGTGCAAAGAATGCATAGATTCCGAGAAGGATTATGAGCGCCGCTATGGCTATTTTCGTTCCGTTAGACATTTAATTGAGGGCGAAAACGGTAAAAAGGATAAGGAAGACGATCGAAAGCGCCACGTTCACGGCGACGCCGACCGCCGTGCCCAACAGGGCGCTTCCCGCGGCTTTGAGAGCCTTTCCTCCCCTATCTTCATGCTTTCGGCGGAAATAGAGCTCTGCGATCAATACGCCGCAAAAGAGTCCGATAAAGCTCCCGAATGCGGGAAAGATAAAGAGCCCTGCGAACGCGCCAAGCATTCCCCAGAGGAGCGATTTCGTATGCGCGCCGCCGTATTTAGCGCCCAAAAGGCCTGACGTATGGTCGATAACGATCGATGTCAGGCTGATGCACAGGAGTATCAGCACATCCATGCCGGAAAGCGCCGTGAATCGGTCAATGACGCCGAATGCGAGCGCCACCACAAACATATAGGTAAGCGCCGGAAGCATCGGCACGAATGCCATTAGGATCGCCGGAGCGAGGAGTACCAGAGCCGTTATGTACGCGATGGAGTGGACCATGGTATGGAAAGCCAGAGCGTCGTCGCGATAAGGGAGAATGCTGAGAAGGACATGGCCGGAATGGTTATGAATCCGAACGTGCGGACGAATTCCTTTGCGCACGATACCGACTGCCCGACGGCGGCGCACGGCAGAGGCGCGAGGCCGTACTGCCCCGATATGTGATAGAGGGCGATCGCCGCTCCTATGCACGAGAGCGCGAGGCCGTATGTCTTCATCCAGTCATGCTTTTTCCAGAGCGCTATGCCCATAAGGATGACCTGCGGATACATGAATATGCGCTGGAACCAGCAGAGCTTGCACGGCTCATAGCCGATCACGTCTGAATATATGAGGCTTCCTGCCGTGGCGAGGAGCGACACGACGAATGCGACCAAGAGCCCTTTATCCGCGAAGAATCGGCCGAACGAGCTTTGTCGGAGCGCCGGAGAAAAGCGTGCGGCGAGAAGGAGCGCAGAGAGTATGAGTGCGACGACGGATAGAGCTCCCCAGATCGGATTTACGATGGTTGCAAGCATGCTATTTATCCCTTTATGGCCGGACAGCCGGTGAATTGCGAGAGCTCATCGAACGTAAGCACGCCCGTCTTTCGGTCACCCGACTTCCACTGCCAGGTCGGATAGCTCTCTATGTTATTGGTCTTGCAGATCTCGGTCTGCCCCTGGCCGTCAGGCGTCGAGCATTCGACGTACGGGAGCTTCTTCCACGATTTGCCGAAAAGCGACTTCTGCTCCTGGCAATGAGGGCACCAGAACGCGCCGAAGAACGTCGCGCCGCTGTCTTTTATGCAGGTCGCGAACTGATCGTACTGACCTGGCTGATCGCCGTACCAAACTATGCCGCCAATGATGAGAACTACCGCTATGCCGATAATGATCCACGATGTGTATTTGCTCATATGCGAATTATATCAAAGTCCGACCCTTGCGACCGCGAGCCGATATCTGACTATTTATTGATCGGAATATCCGAAGCGTTCTTTTCGAGCTCCACGATTCTGCTATAGAGAGCGAGGAGGATAGCGATACAGACCGCGACTACGGCGAGAGCATTCGCTACGTCGAGCGCCAGCACCCATGCGAGCGTAAGCCCCGTCTTCTGCGCAAGCCATGCAGGATTGAGCATAAAGGACAATGTATTAAGGACATTAAGGACAGAGCCTACGGCAAGGATGGCTATGCCGCGCATGAAGGCAGCCAAGGCTTTCAAGGAGTTGATGTCCTTTATAAAGGTCCCTTGCAAAATAAAGGCCATTCCAAGAAGAAGGAGAAGGAGTACCAGCAGCGGATAGAGATGAAGGCTGCGCAGGATATCCATAAGACGGCCTGTAAAGGCGCCAAATACGCCCGCTATGTTAGGCGAGGTCGTAGCCTGGCCTATGACGCCCTGGAATTCGCCTGAATTGTCAGGCGTCGGATTATTAAGGACATTATTATCAATGATGTCCTTTACGTCGCTGCCGTCATAATTCGGATGATCGGCGCAGAATACGAGATTGATCTTGCGCGCCGTCGTTATATATACGATGCCCGTAGCCGCCGTATTAGCGCCCCACGGAGCCAATACCTCATCGGCATATTTGTTCTGGAACGCCTTTACCGCGGCTTCCGTCGCCGCGTCGAATACGCCGTCTACGTTAAGGCCGGCATTTTCATAGGTATTGAGGAAATACTGGAGCTTTCGGACCTCGTTAGGATCGTTCTGCGTCCCCGCCTTGAGGAACTTGGTTATGAGATTGACCGACGGGCAGACGAGCTCGGGAGCGGTCGGACCTGACGCAGGAGCTGCCTTTACCGAATCGATGAGGATCCAGATATCGCCCGGGATAACGCCGCCGCCTGAAGAGACCATCCTTACATTAGAGGTAGGAGGGCAGTTGCCGATACACGCGCCATTAGGACCGGTACCGCCGCCGGTACCTACCGAGCCGCCGCCAGACGAGCCTCCCCCGCCGCCCGTATTG